>CAYXVN010000070.1:0-12472 GCA_964468565.1 uncultured Oscillospiraceae bacterium
CGGCCAAGGCGGCCTCTCTCTACTCCCATGTGCCGGTGATCAATGCGGGGGACGGGGGGCACATGCATCCCACCCAGACCACCACCGACCTGACCACCATCACCAGGCTGCGGGGCAGGGTGGACGGGCTGTCCATCGGGCTGTGCGGGGATCTGAAGAACGGCCGTACCGTTCACTCCCTCATCAAGGCCATGGAGAAGTTCCGGGACATCCGCTTCTTCCTCATCTCTCCCCGGGAGCTGGCCATACCGGAGTACATGCGGGCTTTCCTGGTGGAGAAGGGCATGCCCTATACGGAAGTGACCGGCCTGGAGGCCGTCATCCCCCAGCTGGACGTGCTGTACATGACCCGCATCCAGCGCGAGCGCTTTGTGGACCCCCTGGAGTATGAGCGCAACCGTGGGGTATACATTCTCACCCGCCGCAAGCTGGCCCGGGCCAAGAAGAACCTGCTGGTGATGCATCCCCTGCCCCGGGTGGATGAGATCGCCGTGGATGTGGACGACGACCCCCGGGCGGTCTACTTTCAGCAGGCCCGCTATGGGATGTTTTCCCGCATGGCCCTGCTGGAGGACCTGGCCAACCAGCCCCGTTGGGAGACCCTCCCCGCCGTGGAGATCGGTACGAAGCGGGTGTGTACCAATCCCCGCTGCATCACCCAGACCGAGTCCTACCTGCCCCCGCTGGTGCGGAAGATCGGGGGAGAGGACTGCTGCGGATTCTGTGACGCCCGGCTGCGCTGAACGGCCTGGGAAAACCGCTTTCCCTCCACCGGCCAGGACGGCCTGAGGAGAGAATCCTCTCCCGGTACCGTACCGGGCATGAAAATCCATGAAACGGAGTGATCCATTATGCCCTTTTCCCTCATTCCCCGGGGATACTATTCCTCCGTCACCGATCTGAAGCCGGAGGAGCTGGCTGCCCGGGGAATCCGCCTTGTGCTGGCGGACCTGGACAACACCCTCTCCCCCTACCGGGTGGAGGAGCCCTCAGAGGAGATCCGGGCCTGGAAGGAGGCTTTGGAGGGGCGGGGGATCACCCTCTTTCTCCTCTCCAACAGCCGCAAACCGGGTCGGGCAGAGCGCTATGCCCGGAATCTGGGGATTCCCTACCAGGGACACTCCGGTAAGCCCAAACCGGCCGGTTATCTGCGGGCCATGGAGCGCATGGGCTGCAGCCCGGAGCAGACGGTGATGGTGGGGGACCAGATCTTTACGGACACCCTGGGAGCCAATCTGGCCGGTGTGGTGCCGCTGCTGATCCGCCCCATCCGGCTGGCGGGGAACCCCGGGCGCTATCTCCGGTTTGCCGCCGAGACCCCCTTCCGGCTTCTGGGCAGAAGGAGGCCTTTCCTGTGAATCAGGCACGGTTTGGTCCTGCCGGGAACTGCGACAGGTTCTCCAGGGAGCACAGATCCTCTCTGGAGGCACCGGAATGGCTGGCGAAGTTGGGCCTGGACTGCTATGAGTACCAGTGCGGCAGGGGAGTGAACATCCGGGAGAAGACCGCCCGCAGCATGGGGCTGCGGGCAGAGGAGGCGGGCATTGTCCTCTCCCTCCACGCTCCCTACTTCATCAATCTGGCCAATCCGGATCCCGAAGCCCGGGAGAAGACCTGCGGCTACATTCTCTCCGCCTGCCGGGCCGCCTCCTGGATGGGAGCGGGACGGGTGGTGATCCACTCCGGGGCAATCCTGAAGCGCAGCCGGCTGGAGGCCATGCGCACTGCCCGCTCCAGCCTGGCTGAGGTGCTGGCGGAATGCGACCGGGCGGGTCTGGGGGACATTGCCCTGTGTCCGGAAACCATGGGCAAGGTGAATCAGCTGGGGGATCTGGATGAGGTGCTGGAGCTGTGCACTCTGGATGAGCGGCTGATTCCCTGCATCGATTTCGGCCACCTTTATGCCCGCTCCCTGGGGGCAGATGAGGGGGAGGAGGCCTGTGTGCGGATGCTGGACCGGGTCCGGGAAGTTCTGGGGGAGGAACGTGCGTCCACCTTTCACAGTCATTTTTCCCATATCCAGTTCACCAAAGGCGGGGAGAAGTGCCACAAGACCTTTGCGCAGGACGATGGCTTCGGTCCGGACTGGAGACCTCTGGCGGCGGAAATCGTACGGCGGGGGTGGACCCCCACCTTCATCTGTGAGAGTGCCGGAACCCAGGCGGAGGATGCCCGCACCATGAAGGATACCTATCTGCAGCTGCTGGACAGGGCCGGATCCGCCGGGACAGACAGGTGAGTTCCGGGACCTGCCGGGTGAGAGTCTGGGACTGGTGATGTGGCAGACTGCGCAACCTTCTGATCCCCGGGTGTCTCAGGGCCCCGGGGATTTTTTGCGGAGGGAAAAGTTCACAGAATCTTTATGGGCCGGGGATTGACAGGGCCGGAGGGAGTGCCTATAATTTGTGACAGCCTGTCACTTCACGACAGCCTGTCACAAACGACCATGACCAGGAAGGGGGAGATTGGATGCCCAGTGCGACCTTTTTCCGTCTGCCGGAGGAGAAGCGCCTGCGTCTCGTGACGGCGGCATGGAATGAATTTTCCCAAATGCCTTTCACGGAGGTCTCCATCAACCGCATCATTCAGGCTGCCCACATCCCCCGAGGGAGCTTCTACCAGTATTTTGAAGACAAGAAAGATCTGTTCGACTACCTGATGGAGGACGTACGGGAGCAGTTCAAGAAGGTGCTGGCGGAGATTCTGCAGGAAGAAGGGGGCAGCATCTACCGTCTTCCCATCCGGGCCTTTGACCTGTTCATGGGGGAGGACGGAACCCCCTTTCCTCTCCTGGACCGCTTTATCACTGTTCTGAAGGTGAATCCCGGGCTGGATCTGCGGGTACTGCTCTCCGACCAGGTCAGCGTCCTGCCCCCGCCGCTGATGGCGCTGGTGAACCGCACCGGGCTGCGCCGGCAGCAGGACGACTACATCAACAGCATTTTCTTCCTGATTGTGGGATCCCTGGCGGGAGCCATCATGGAGACCCTGTGCAAACCCGAGCAGCGGGAATCCCAGCGGGTTCTGCTGGAAGAACGCATTGAGATCATCCGGAGCGGCAGTTTCCTGGAGGGAACGGCCCGGACCGGAAAGGAGGATACATAGATGGGGAAGCTATCCAGGCGGCAGATGGCCGCCCTGCTGGCCGCCGTGCTGCTGGTGGGTCTGCTTGGTATGGGAGCGCTGGCGGATGAAAACAGCTCTTCCGGAAAGGAGTCCCTGGACGTGTCACAGAGTGTGGGGACGGACGGCAGCGGCGATACCCCGGTGGAGGACGACGGCAGCACCCAGCCGGAGGGTTCCGGGGACATGGAGGAGACCTCCGGCAGCAGCAGCGAAGAGGATCCTGCCTCCTCGTCTGCCGAACCCGTACCGGAGGAGCCGGATCAGGATCCGGGGGATGCCTCCCAGGAATCCGGCAGCAGTTCTCAGCCGGAGGAACCCGAAGAGCCGGAGGAGATCTCCGGCAGCAGCGGGGAGGATCCTGCCTCCTCCTCCTCGGAGAGCGCACCGGAGGGACCGGATCAGACGACAGATCAGGATCCTGCTGCCGAGGAACTGATTCCCGGCGCCACGGTGGGAGATCCGCCTCTGGATACCGAGACGACCCCTCCGCTGCCCAGCCTGCCTGACCTGGACGATGTGAACAGCATCTCCTTTTCCAATGTGCGCTCCCGCATCCGGGAACACAATCTGGACTACCAGAGCCTTCAGGGCAGCATTCTCACCATCGAGGAGATTGACTACGACGAGACCCACGAGCAGCTGCGCCAGGCCATGAACGAACTGGCCGCCAACCAGTGGAGCATTGTTCAGATGGGCAGCCTGGGTCTTATCGGGGAGTATGAGAAAAATTCCACCCTGGCGGCCATGGATCAGCAGTATGCGGCGCTGAAGGAGCAGTTCGATGCCATCGAGAACGGAGAGATGCAGGAGGACAACGCCGGGGCGGTGCGCCAGCTGAAGAATCTGCAGAATCAGATCGTTCTGGGCGGTGAGAGCATGTACATCGCCCTGGTGGAACTGGAGCAGAGCCGGGGCACCCTGGACCGGAACCTGGCCACCCTGGACCGGAGCATCACAGAGCTGGAGCTGCGCTACAAGCTGGGACAGATCTCCGCCATGACGCTCCAGGAGACAAAGGGGAACCGGACCAGCCTGCTCAGCGGCCAGAAGACTCTGGAGATGAACATCCGGAACCTGAAGTACCAGTTCGAGTCCCTGCTGGGGGCAGAGATGAAGGGCACCATCAAGCTGGGGGCCCTGCCGGAAGTGAGCGGCGAGGAGATCAGTTCCATGAGCCTGGAGAGAGATCTGGAGACGGCAAAGAAGAACAGTTACGAACTCTATGACGCCGCCAGGACCCGGGAAGATGCCTACGAGACCTATAAGGAGACGGGGGACAACTACGGCTACCACGAGGAGTATGCCGAGTACCGCAGTGCCCAGCGGGAGTGGCAGGCGGCCCAGAACAGCTACCAGACCACGGTGCAGAACTTCGAGCTCTCCTTCCGTACCCTGTATGAGCAGGTGAAGGACTACAAGCAGGTGCTGGATGCCTCCCGCACCGCCCTGGCCGTGAAGAAATCCAACTACCAGGCCAGTGAACTGAAGTATCAGCAGGGGAACATCTCCAAAAACGCCCTGCTCAATTCCCAGGATGAAGTCGACGCTGCCCAGGAGACGGTTAACGGGGCGGTGATCGATCTGTTCTCTTCCTACAATACCTACCGCTGGGCGGTGGACTACGGCATCCTCAACTGAGGGACAGGAGGACCGATTCCGATGAAAATAAGACGTATTTTCGCGCTGGTGCTGGCGCTGGTTCTTGTGGCGGGCCTGCTGAGCGGCTGCAAGGGCAAGGAGGACGACAGTTCCGGCAGTTCCGGCTCTGCCACCGGCACCGGCACCGCCGGTGTGGCTGTCCAGGTGCAGAGTGTGGAGACCTCTGACATCTCCAATGAGAACCGGGTCTCCGGCCGGGTGACTGCGGAGACCCAGACCTCCGTTATGGTGGGCACCAACGCCACCTGCACGGCGGTCTATGTGAAAACGGGGGACAGTGTAAGAGCGGGAGACCGGATCTGCACCCTGGATCTGGACAGCACCATGTCCTCCTATGAGGCTGCCATCATCAGCCGGGATTCTTCCGTTCAGGGCTACAACGACCAGGCTGCGGTCTTTGACGCTCAGATTGCCCAGTATGATGATCAGCGCAAACTGCTGGAGGATCAGAGGGAGCTGCTGAATGCCCAGATCAGCTCGATTGAGACCCAGATCGGGACGCTGGAGGCCCAGGTTGAGAGCGTAGTGTCTCAGGTGGCCCTGGCGGAGAAGAATCTCAGTGACACCAAGGCGCTGCTGAACATCGGAGCCGCATCCCAGGCGGAGGTGGATCAGGCCCAGATGAATCTGGACCAGGCCAACCTCTCCAAGGACCAGGCGGATCTGGCCCTGGATCAGGCCCGGGTCTCCCTGGAGCAGAGCCAGGTGGGGCTTACCCAGAACGAGAGCGACATGGCTCAGATCGATCTGGGGATTCTCTCCACCCGCGCCCAGAAGAACTCCACCCTCTCTCAGCTGGAGGCGGGCATCAAGAGCTATCAGTCCAATGTGGACCAGATTGCAGCCTCTCTGGAGAATGTGGACTCCGCCGGCAACGTTCTGGCCCCTGTGGACGGGACCATTCTGCAGCTCAATGCCGTGGAGCACGGCATGGTTACCCCCTCGGCTCCCGTTGCCGTCATTGACGGGGTGGATCAGCTGAAGGTGGTGGTGCAGGTTTCCGAAGCCCTGATTCCCAGGATCGCTCCCGGGGATGAGGTGGATGTGGTGATCAGCGCCGCAGAGGTCAGCTACACCGGAACCATCCGCGCCATTGATCAGAGCGCCAATGCCCAGACCGGCCTTTACAGCGTGACGGTCTCCGTTCCGGCAGACCAGAATGAACTGCTCAGCGGCATGTTTGCCGATGTCACCTTCCGTACGGATACCTCCTACGATGCCGTCGTGGTGCCCTCCGAGGCCATTCTCACCCGGGACGGCCAGCAGCTTGTCTTCGTGGTGGAGGACGGCGTGGCACACAGCGTTACGGTGACCACCGGTCTCAGCGGCAACGGGGTCACGGAAGTGCTCACCGGCCTCAATGCCGGCCAGACCCTGGTTACTGTGGGACAGAGCTACCTGTCTGACGGTGACCCGGTGCGGATCGTGTCCGGGGAGCACTGAGGGAGGGACCCATGAGCACTGCAAAATTTTGCATTCGGCACCGGGTTACCACCCTGATGGCGGTCATCATGATCTCCATCTTCGGCCTGGTCTATGTGCGGGATCTGCAGCTGGCCCTGCTTCCGGATCTGGAAGCGCCCATGGCAATGGTGGTGTGCTACTACAACGGTGCCAGTCCCGGAGACATGGAGGAACTGGTGACCAGGCCTCTGGAGTCTGCCATCATGTCGGTGCCCGGCGTGGAGAGCGTGGATTCCACTTCGGCGGACGGTCTCTCCCAGCTGCAGGTCACCTATGTGGACGGCACCGATCTGGACATCGCCGCCACCAAGCTGCGGGAGCGGTTTGATATGCTCACCCTGCCGGACGGGGCCAACGACCCGATGATTGTCAATATCAACATCAACGAACTCATGCCCACCGCCATCATTGCCCTGGCGGGCTCGGATCTGACGGAGGTTCAGAACCTGGCGGAGGATACGGTGGGGCCTGCCCTGGAGCGCATTGACGGCGTTGCCCAGGTCTCCATCTCCGGCGGCGTCAGCCGCCAGGTGGCGGTGGAACTGAATGCCACCCGGGCAGCCGGCTACGGCCTCAGCAACAGTTACATCTCTCAGATGCTGGTGGCCCAGAACCTGCTCTACCCGGGCGGTGATGTGCAGCACGGAGCCCAGAAATACACCGTCACCACAGATGCCACCTTCCAGACGGTGGAGGACATTCAGAACATGATTGTGCCGCTGCCCAACGGCGGCAACGTCCGCCTCTCCGACGTGGCGGATGTGACCCTGGAGACCACGGATCCGGATGCCATCGCCCGGGTGGACGGCGGCAGCTGCGTCATCCTCCAGGTGTCCCGGCGGTCTGGGGCCAACGAGGTGGCCGCTGCGGAGGCCGTGGCGGAGGCCATGGAGAATCTGAAGGCGCGCAACCCCAGCATGAACTACATCATCTCCTATCTGGCCTCGGATTACATCAACCAGTCCGTGAACTCCGCCATGCAGAACATCTATCTGGGCATCATCCTCGCCACCGTGGTGGTCTTCCTCTTCCTGCACCGCTTCGGCGCCACCGCTGCCATTGCCATCTCCATGCCGGTCTGTGTGCTCACCGTCTTCGTTCTGATGTACGTGTGCGACCTGACCATGAACATGATGAGTCTGGGCGGCATTGCCATGGGTGTGGGCATGATTGTGGACAACTCCATTGTGGTTCTGGAGAACATCTACCGCTTTGCGGCAGAGGGCCACAGCCGCATGGAGTCCTGCGTGGAGGGTACCAAGGAGGTCATGCTCTCCCTCACCGCATCCACCCTCACCACTGTGGCCGTCTTCCTGCCTCTGGGTCTGGCAGACGGCATCGCAGGCATGATCTTCAAGGATTTCTGCATCACCATCGCCTTTCTGATTCTGGCCTCCCTGGTGATCTCCGTGACCCTGGTGCCCCTGCTTTGCTACCTGCTGCTCAGCGACAAGGGCATTGAGCGCTATCGGGAGCGTGAGAGTCGCAAGAAGGAGCGCCGGCACGTCCTGATGGATGCCTATACCGCCCTGCTGGGCTTCTTTACGGATCATCTGTCGGTGGGCCTGATTGTCTCGGTTGTGCTGGTTGCCTTCTTCCTTGTCAACTGCCTGAATACCAATTCGGTGCTGCTGCCCTCCATGGACCAGGGCACCATTCAGGTGAGCATTACCACCCCTATCGGCACGGAACTGGAACAGACCGCGGCGATCTGTGAGCAGGCCGTGAAAGTGGCCCAGGAGAATGTGCCGGAACTGGAAAGTGTCTACTACATTGCCGAGCCCGAGACCGGCTCCGTGAACCTGACCCTGGTGGACCGGTCGGAGCGCAGCCGCACCTCCAAAAAAGTGGCGGCAGATCTGCGCACCCCCCTGCAGGACATTCCCGGGGCCGAGATCACGGTTACCGCCATGGATATGGGTGCCCTGCTGTCCGGTGCGGAGATCAGCGTGGACATCACCGGCATGGACTATGAAACCCTGGTGATGATTGCCGATGACCTGGAGCAGCAGATCGCCGCTCTGCCCGATGCCATTGATGTCACCTCCTCCGTGGCGGCCCAGATTGACCAGGTGCAGGTGACCATGAATCGGGAGACGGCAGCTCAGTACGGCCTCACCGCTGCCAACGTGGGCGAGGCGGTCCGCGCCGAACTGACCGGTGCTACGGCCACCACGGTGACCCTGGACAACCGGGAGATCGATGTGGTGGTCCGGGGAGATGAGAGGGCCTCCCAGAGCCTGGACGCCCTTCGCTCCATGTCCATTCCCACCCCCATGGGGGGCAGTGTGCCTCTGAGTACGGTGGCCAGTGTGGATGTGGTGAAGGCCCCTCAGACCATCGCCCGTTCCAATCAGTCCCGCCAGGTGTCCATCACCGGGTCCACCCTCAGCGGTAACACCAATGCCATCACGGAGCAGATCAATGAGATCCTGGATCAGTACACCCTGCCCCAGGGGTACACCGCAGAGATCTCCGGTGCCTTTTCCGACATTCAGGAGGCCTTCGGGGACCTGTTCAACGCCCTCATTGTGGCCCTCGGCCTGGTGTATTTTGTCCTGGCCTCCCAGTTTGAATCCTTCCTGATGCCGGTAATCGTCATGCTGATTCTGCCGGTGGCCTTCTCCGGCGCCCTCTTTGCGCTGCCCCTGACCGGACGGGATCTGTCCATGATCTCTCTGGTGGCCCTCATCATGCTGTCCGGTACCGTGGTCAATGCCTCCATTATTCTGGTGGACTACATCAAGACCCGCCGGGAGATGGGGGAGACGCGGCGGGATGCCATTCTCCACGCCTGCCCCCTCCGGGTGCGGCCGGTGCTTATGACAACCCTTACCACCGTTCTGGCCATGGTCCCCATGGCCATGGGCTGGGGCAATACCAACGAAATGATGGAGGACATGGGCGTGGCCATGATCAGCGGCATGTCCATCTCCACCATCGTCACCCTCTTCTTTACCCCGGTTTACTATTCCATCATCGACAACATCAGCCACCCGATCCAGCGCCGGCGTGAGCGGGCCCTGGAGCGGGAACAGAAGCAGCAGAGAAAACTGGCCGCGCAGGGGAAAGCAGATGCTGCCCCGGACAGCACCGGTTCGGATTCCTCTGCGGGCCAATAGCATAGCGCAGCAGGAGCTGTCTTCGGACCCACGGGGAAGGAGACGGCTCCTGCTTTTTGTTTCTCTCTGTTGCAGGCAGGTGCCGGGGAGCAGGGTTAGGTTTGCAATGGCGTCCCTCCGGCTGTAAAGGTCTCCGCTTCGGCGGCTGGGCCGCCGGGGGTGGGACCTGTGGAGGGGACATCAGGCAGAGGGCTGAAAGGGCCTCTCCCGGATCCGGTGGCGCAGTTGGCCCTTGGGTCTGCCTGGTGACGGAGGGAGATCCGGGAGGAGAGGGATACCTGCCCCTCCGGACCAGGGCCTGCGGAGGGCAGGGGAGAAAGGGGAGCTCCCGAAAATCCTCTGGACGGTGTCCGGAGAACCGGAGGCACAGGGAGTCCGCCCCGGTCAGGACATCTTCGGCTGCGGGGGAGTGAGCGGCCGGATACGGGATGTGCCAGACGGGGGAGAAAGAAAAGGGGAGAGGGTCCCGGACCAGGTCCGTGGAACCCTCTCTGCTGGTGTCCGGATCCCCCTGCCGCCTCAGAGTCCGTTCACCACATTTTCCGGGCGCTGCCCCTCCAGAATCCGCTGGGCATTGCGCCACATGTTGGCGTGGCCCCGGGCAAAGGAGCCGCCGGAACTTCCCCCCAAATGGGGGCTGTAGATGGCCCGGTGGCGGGCCTCCGGGGGCAGGGCCACCAGGGGGTGGTCTCCGGGGGTGGGTTCCGGCTCAATGGTGTCCAGGGCGGCACAGGCCAGGTGGCCCTGAATAAGGGCCTGGCGCAGGGCCAGGTTGTCCACCAGAGCGCCCCGGGCGCAGTTCACCAGAATGGAGCCCGGTTTCATCCGCCGCAGAAAGTCCTCGTTCACCATCTCCGTGGTCTCCGGCGTTACCGCACAGTGGAGGGAGATGATGTCGCAGGTGGCGGTCAGCTCCTCCAGAGGCAGCCAGGTGACGTGGAAGTCCGCCTCCACCTCAGGGGAGCGGCGGTGCAGAGTGTAGTAATAGAGGGGACACTCGAAGGCGGCCAGCCGCCGGGCGGTGGCCTGGGCGGTGTCTCCAAAGCCGATGAGTCCCACAGAGCACTGGAAGAGGCCGGGATTGCCCGCGGCCAGGATCTCCGTCTTCATCTCGATCTGCCGCCCCTCCACCACGGCCCGGTGGCCCTGAATGCCCTGGCGCAGGGCCATGAGCATCAGCATGATGGTGTGCTCCGCCACGGAGGCTGCGTTACAGCCCTGGTTGTTGCACACAAAGATGCCCCGGGCACGGGCGGCATCGCAGTCGATGGCGTTGTAGGCCACGCCTTCGGAGTGGATCATCTTCAGCCGGGGCAGTTCGTCCAGAATGGGAGCGTCCACCGGGGTGATGGCATCCACAAAGAGAATTTCGGCGTCCGCGTTCTCCCGGGCGGCCTGGACATAGCTGCGGTCCGGGGTGCGGAACACCAGCTGGACATCCAGCCGGTCCGCCAGAGGGGGACGGTAGGTGCGGTAGCGGTTCGGGGGACCGAATACGAGGATTTTCACAGCAGTACCTCCTTGCAAATCTGCATTTCCCCTTCATTATACCAGGCAGCAGGTCGGGCCGCAAGGCGACCAGGGCGAAAACGCTTTGGCACTCTCTGACTAAAAGTGCTAAAGTTTACAAACTGTACACATTTGAGTGATAGATTTGTTCACATTTGGGGCGTATACTTTAGACAAATTCAAGAGGGACCTGCGGGCGGTCACCGCCGGGGTCCGAAAGGAGATCTGGATTATGTACAGCATTTATCCTTATGGCCGTCACAGCCTGGACGGCTTTTTCGATGACGTGGAGCGCAGCTTCTTCCCGGAGGAGCAGCGCCAGTTGCCCATCTTCCGCACCGACATCCGTGACGAGGGTGACTACTTCGTCCTGGAGGCGGAACTGCCCGGTTTCCGCAAGGAGGACATCGATGTGGACCTGCAGGACGGGGTTCTGACCATCTCCGCCAAGCGCTCGGAGTCCAGGGAGAACAAGGACGAGAAGGGCCGCTATGTGTGCCGTGAGCGGCGTACCGGCTCCTTCCAGCGCTCCTTTGACGTCTCCGGCATCCGGGAGAACGGCATCAGCGCATCCTACGACAACGGGGTGCTGCGTCTGACCCTTCCCAAGCTCACGCAGACGGTAATCGAGAGCCGCAAGATCGACATCCAGTAAGGACAGCAGGGGCGGGCCGGAGGGTCCGCCCCCTTTTTCTGCCCCGGCCCGGCCGGCAGGGATCCGTCAGAAGAAATTTTCGGATTTCGTGCAGAAAGGTCTTGCAATCTGCCGGGACAGGGTGTATGCTAGAATTAGCAATCAGGAAGCCGGAGTGCTAACCTGATTGCCTGTACCTTCCAACAATCCGAAACCGCACAAAGGAGGTTTCCGTTTATGAATATGAATCAGTTTACCCAGAAATCTCTTGCCGCCATCCAGAGCGCCAGTGATCTGGCCCGGGAGCACGGCAACCAGCAGGTGGAGCAGCTCCATCTGCTCCTTGCCCTGGTCTCCGATGCCGAAGGCCTGATCCCTCAGCTGATGACCGCCATGGGCATGACTGTGCCCAGCTTCGAGGCCGCCCTGCGCGAGCAGGTGGAGCGGCTGCCCAAGGTCTACGGCTCCAGCCGGGAGGCGGACAAGATCTACATCGCCCAGGATGTGGACCGGGCCCTGAAGGCCGCCGAGCGGTCCGCCTCCTCCATGAAGGACGAATACATCTCGGTGGAGCACCTCTTCCTGGGCCTGCTGGACGAGGCGAACTCCGCGTTGAAGGAGCTGTTCCGCACCTACAACGTGACAAAGGAAAAGGTCATGCAGGCCCTGACCTCCGTACGGGGCAATCAGCGGGTCACCAGCGATAACCCGGAGGATACCTACGCCGCCCTGAAGAAGTACGGCACAGACCTGGTGGAGCAGGCCCGGCAGAACCGGCTGGACCCGGTGATCGGGCGGGATGACGAGATCCGCAATGTAATCCGCATCCTCTCCCGCAAGACCAAGAACAACCCGGTGCTCATCGGGGAACCCGGCGTCGGCAAGACGGCCATCGCCGAGGGGCTGGCCCAGCGCATCGTGAAGGGAGACGTACCCGCCTCCCTGCGGGACAAGACCA
>CAYXVN010000071.1:0-12401 GCA_964468565.1 uncultured Oscillospiraceae bacterium
CGCCAGCTGCAACATCGGGGCGCGCTGCTTCCTCCGGGAGTGGTGCAATCTGAAGGGGGATCACATCGTCACCTTCAAAAGGGCCTGCAGGAGTCTCGGTCTCGACCCGAAGGTCACGGGAGAACGGCTGAACCATCTGTTCCATGTCCCGCAGCGCACCTGGTTACACTGCTGCGGGCTGTTCCACGCTGCATAGCGTGTGGCAATACAGCATGGTAACAGGCAGGTGCCGTCCCAAGGGAAAAGTCCTTGGGCCGGCGCAGAACCTGCAGCTTCCTCTCCGTGGACTGGTCTGTTGCGGATAACCGTTCCTTCGGGGCGGGGTTCTGAGACATTCTGTATCCATGGAGAGGGATCCGTCCCCCTAAAGGGGTTTGGAAACTCAACTGATGCGCCGCTTCGGCGGCGATAAGGATGGAGAGGTTCACGAGCCTGTCCCGGCCGGGAAGAACTTCCCACAGATGCACGCTCGGCTGCGGGCGGGCGGCCCCTTCCACTCCGGGGAGAACCACACTTCCGGGGAGCAGTGCTCCTGGGAAAAGCCGGGAATGGGGCAGGTGAAAAAAGGAGGAGCCCGATGCACCAAACCAGACAGAGGGATGCCCTCCGGACTGCGAAAGGGGAAAGCCGCAAGGGGAAGGCCTCCTGACGGGCTGAGTATTCCCGGGCGGAATGATAAGACATGGCTTTTTTTCATTTGCGGGGAACCCTGACCAGGTGTATACTCAGATGCGGAGCCGGAGGGAGAAGCCGAAGGCCCTGGCGGATCTGAACTGGACCCTGAGGGATCTCAGGTCCGGGGGCGTTCCCCGCCTGCCTCCGGGGACCAAAGCCGGTTGTGCCGCCTGTGGCGGCAGGAAAGGACGGAACAGGGATATGACACTGACCACCCAATGGGACAAGACCTTCCCCAAAAGCGAGAAAGTAGATCACCGCAAGGTCACTTTCCCCAACCGCTACGGTATCACCCTGGCGGCGGATGTATACACTCCCAAAGATGCCCGGGGCAGACTGGCTGCTCTTGCAGTCTGCGGTCCCTTCGGCGCCGTGAAGGAGCAGGCAGCGGGCCTGTACGCCCAGACTATGGCGGAAAATGGCTTTCTGACTCTTGCCTTTGATCCATCCTTCACCGGAGAGAGCGGCGGCACCCCCCGGTACATGGCATCTCCGGATATCAACACGGAGGACTTCCAGGCGGCGGTGGACTTCCTCTCCGTGCAGGACGAGGTGGATCCGGAGAAGATCGGTATCATCGGCATCTGCGGATGGGGCGGCATGGCACTGAACGTGGCCGCGCTGGACACCCGCATCCGGGCAACGGTGGCCTCCACCATGTATGATATGGCCCGGGTCAACGCCAATGGCTACTTTGATGCTGCGGACAGCGAAGAGGAGCGCTACAAGACGAAGAAGGCCCTCAACGCCCAGCGGACGGCGGACTTCCGCGCCGGTTCCTACACGCTGGGGGGCGGTGTGGTGGATCCCCTGCCTGAGGATGCGCCCTTCTTTGTCAAGGACTACTACGACTACTACAAGACGGAGAGAGGGTACCATGTCCGCTCCCTGAACTCCAACGGCGGCTGGAACGTGATCGGCTGCATGTCTTTCCTGAACCAGCCCATCCTCCAGTACTCCAATGAGATCCGCACTCCGGTGCTGGTGATCCACGGCGAGAAGGCCCACTCCTGCTACTTTAGCCGGGATGCCTATGCGGCCATGGTGAAGGACAGTCCCTACGCGGCCAACAAGGAACTGATGATCATTCCCGGAGCGGTCCATACGGATCTCTACGACCAGATGGACGTGATTCCTTTTGGAAAAATGACAGACTTCTTCCGCAGTGCCTTTGAGGCCTGAGGGGGAGGGCAGATACAGCCAGCAGGCTCCGGCATCCGGTCCGGGGTCTGCTGTTTTTCTGGCGATCAGCCGCTCCGGCCCGGGAGGTCGCGGAGATAGGGGAATTCCGGGGCGAATCAGCCGAGCCTGAACCTCCCTCCGGAGCTGCACCGGCGGAGGGGAACGCGTCTCTTCAGGCAATTCGGCCCTCGGACCCTGCCCCTGGGGTCCGCCCGGTGAAGGGACGGACAGGCAGGGCAACTGCTCCCCGGGTGCTTGGTGTCGGTGTCGGGGACTGAAATGAAAGAGTCTCACGTTTGCATCTGCCCCCGAAAAAGGAAAAAGCCCGGAACCGGAGAGGTTCTGGGCGGAGAGGGGATGGAGAGGCCGGAGCAGTGCGTGTCTGAGGATGGCAGAGAGATATACTGCCCGGAAAAGCATACGCCCGCACTCCGGCTCCCGGCAGGCAGGACGGTGAATTTCCCCGGCTATCCCTCCGGATTCCAGTCGGAACGGTGGAGGCAGGTGGCTGGCTGTTCTGGTACTGATGCGACAGCGCAGGGTGGGGAAGCGCTTCCCGGGTGAGGAATCGGGAGGACGGAACTCCTCTGGATAAACCATCCGCAGTACAGAGAAGTTCTCCTGCTCCCGCTGCCCCCTGGGCGGACTGCTGTCAGCGGTTCAGCCAGAGGACAGAACCTGGCAGGAACATAATCCCCCTGGCGGACAGGGAGTCCTAGCGGATATTCCGGCGCTGGAAAAGACCCAGCCCCAGGAGTGAGGTATTGCCGGTGAACAGAAGGGCCAGGCGGCTGAGGACAGCTGGGGAGGAGAGATGGGGAGAACTGCCAAGACTGCGCAGCTGATCTGCCTCCCCCATGGGGAGAACGTCGTAGAGAAACCGGGCGAGGGGTACCTGGTCCTGGGCTTCCAGGTGGGTCAGAATGCTGGAACAGGCGCCGTTGCACACCACATGGCATATCCCGGTGAGGCCAAGACAGAGGAGGATGCTGATGTGGGGCTGGGGACAGAGCATGCATACCAGCGTGAAGAGGGCACACCAGGACAGGCACATGCAGAAGACTGCGAACATATGGGCAGGAAGCTGTTCCAGCCCGATGGGCATCCCCAGGTAAGGGATGCCTGCCGCCAGAAGAACACAGGTGTAGACCAGAATCAGGGTGACAGCGGCAAGCACCCCGGTCAGAAAGGCGGAGAGCCAGAGGGAAAAGCGGGACGTACCGGAAATCAGAGGGGCGCGGATGGCACCGCCGCTGTAGTCCGCACCGAGATGGAGTCCCAGGAAAATGGCCAGCAGCGGCCCCATGGGCCGCGCATACGCACAGAGGTACAGATCCCAGCGTTCCAGTCGGTCCTGGGGGCCAAGGGAGGAAGCGGGCACGCAGAAGACCCGCTGTACAGCCCAGGCAGCCATGAGGAGAAGAAAAATCTGGAAGACCCGGTCCTGGAACAGCCGGACCGTACGGGCGTGAAGCTGTCGAAGCAAGGGAACACCTCCTGAATCAGTTGAGATCCCGCTTTTGGGAGCCGGAAATGCCAAGAGCGGTGGTGAGGACGACAAGCAGGATGGACCAGAGTACCATGGCCGGCAGGTGACGGACGTCCATGGCACTGAGCTGGGCGGCCTGGCCGGAGGGGAGAATGTCCTGCAAAGCGGAGAACAGGATCCGGCGCAGTCCCTGTACCTGGTACACTTCCAGCTGGATCTTCAGCTGGGTGGTGCTCCAGTGCATGCCCAGGGCCAGAAGGGCACAGGCAACGGTGGCCGCGGAAGGGGAGAGGCGCGACCCCAGGTACAGTGCGGTGAACAGCGCCGCCAGGACCAGAGAGAGGAACACCATGCCTGCAAGGGCTGCCAGAAAGACCGCAGGTTCAGCCTGCAGCGGGCCGTAAAGCGGCATTCCCGCCACCAGCAGCGCAAGGGGATGAAGAAGGCTCAGGACGAGGACGCCAAGGGTGATCTGCAAAAGCAGGGAGAGGTAGATGGAATGGCGGGAGTGGCCCAGAGCTGCCTTGGTGCGGATGGCGCCGGAGAGGAACTCCGTTCCCAGAACGAGGCAGGAAAATGCGGCGGCCAGGTAAGAGAGATAGGGCGCATGGTGGAAGAGGAAGAAATCCAGCGGCAGGTACAGTTCCAGATCTCCGCTGTGGAGAAATGCCCGATTTGTGGCATACCAGGATCCCAGCAGGAAGAGGCCGGAGAGAAGAGTCAGCAGGGCAAGCCCCCTGAGAGGGGCAGAGCGGCGCAGCCGGACCAGGTCGGCGCGGGTCAGGTTCTTCAAGGCGCGCACCTCCTATTTCAGGTCCGCATGCCGGAACAGAAGCATGCCGGCGGCGGTGGCAAGGGCCAGGAGAAGAAGTGCGGAAAAGAGAAGCAGGAGCGGACGGTCTGCCTCCATGGAGGCATAGAGAAGTGCCTGGGCACCGGGGCAGAGAACCTGCAAAGCGGAGAGCAGAGTGCGCAGGACAGTATGCGGAGAAAACGGATCGTTCAGCATGCGGTTGAGCCGGAGGCCCACAACTAAGAGTCCCAGGGCCAGCAGGAGGGAGAGAACCGTGGCTGTACGGCGGGAGGGCATCCAGGTGTTCGCAAGGGAGAAGATGCCGGACCAGGCCAGGGCAAGAACGAGCGTGCCCAGCAGCGGCAGCATTGTCCCCGCCAGACTTTGCCGGAAAGCGGCTGAAACGGGCAGTCCCAGAAGAAGAACGGGGAAAACAGCGGCTGCCCACAGGACCAGAGTTCCCGCCCAGCAGGTCAGCATGCCGGAGAGGTAGACGCTGTCGCGGGGATGCCCGCAGAGGATGCAGCTGCGCAGGGCGCCATCTTCCCGCTCTCCACCCAGAAAGAGCCCGCAGAGCAGGGCCGTGAGAAGACCGAGCCAGGGCGGAAAGGAAAAGAGAACGGATTCCAGAGGCATACCGGAGGGGAGTTCCTGGGTACTCTGGAACACGAGCCAGCCGGAACGCAGCGCAAGGAAGAGAGCGGAGAGGTGGAGAAACCGAAATGAGAAGATACGGGTGAGTCCGGCATCCAGAAGATTGGACAATGTTTTTCCCTCCTGTCGAAACGGTGTAGTGACATGATCTCCGCAGTCAGGGGATTCTCCAGCTTGTCCGGGCAGGGGCCGGGGGAGAAGCTCATATGTTCTGTCGTCTTCACCCGGGTGGGAAACAGACCGTGATGGTCAGATTCCGCTTCTCAAAGCGGGCCCGGATGGTGCCTCCCATGAGTTCTGTCAGCGTACGGGCGATGGAGAGGCCCAGTCCGGTGGAGCAGTGCGCATTGTCAACGGTATAATATCGCTTAAAAAGCCGTTCCACCTCCACCTGGTCCAGGTCAGGGGCGGTGTTGGTGAAGGAGGCCGTTCCCTCCGGGGTGAGGACAATGGAGAGATCGCCGCTGCTGTACTTTAGGGCATTGCTGAGGATATTGCCGAAAATCCTGCCCAGGGACGCCCGGTCCAGTCGGCGCACCACCGGCCCGGTGGGAAGGTGGATCTCCGGCTGGATGCCCTGGCGGGTGAGGGCAGCGTACAGACCGGCCACGCTCTCCTCCAGAACTGCCCTCATATCTGTGAGTTCAAGGTGCAGATTATTGTCTGTGGAGAGAATCACAGAGTAGCGGAACATCTCCTCAGTGAGCCGGGTCATGGCATCGGCACGGTTGCGCAGCAAGGTGAGGTAGTGTTCCACCGTATCGGATTTCTCTTCCCGCTCCAGCAGGTCCAGACAGCCGCAGATGGCGGTCAGAGGCGTGCGCAGGTCGTGGGAGATGGCGGTGACCGCATCCCGCAGTTCCCGGTCGCCGTTCTGGAAGCGGAGCCGTTCGGAGCGAAGCAGCCGCAGCTGCCGGTTCAGGACAGCGGCGAGTCGGCGGGCGTGGGGATCCCGGGTGGAGAGGGAGAGAAGCACGTTGGTATCCGTGTGAAGCAGGTCCTCCAGATCCCGGCCCATTTCGTCCAGGGACCTCTGCAGAGTTCTGAGTTTCACAGCGAGACAGACGGTGGCGGTGAGAAGAGCGGCGCATAGGAGCAGAAGCATCTTCAGGTCCCCTTTGGAGAGGTTTGTACAGTCCCACACGGCCCCCGGGGATTTCTGCCGAGGTGAACGGAGGTTCCTTTCCGGTGGAGGGGAGGAACCCCCCCCGGAGATCCGAGTGTCGGCTGCCGGATCACCGGCCGTTGGAGCGATCGGCATTCGGAGGAAGAGGAGAGAACGACCGGTTCTCCGATGGGGAGTTGCGAATGCCCCCGGAGCGCCCTGGCCTTGTGCATGTGAGAGGGTGGATGCGCAGGGGAGGCAGGGTGCGGGGGAGATTACCCGCGGCTGCTCTCCACCAGATTCACGAAGAAACCTTCCAGGCTCTCGTCCCGCTCCTCCAGGGAGAGCACCTCGCAGCCCTCCTTTGCCAGAGCCATGGTGAACTGGGAGATTTTCAGGCGGGCATAGACATCCGCCTGCCGGTCGGAGAGAATCCGGTACTCCACCTCCATGCCGTCCAGGACTCGCGCCAGAATGCGGGTATCTGAGACGGTCAGGCGCGTGCACTTGCGGCAGGCGGTATCCAGTTCCTGGGCGCTCAGTTCCTTCAGCATGTGCCCCCGGTCCATAAAGCCGTAGCATGTGGCCAGACGGGAGAGTTCGTCCAGAATGTGGCTGGAGATGAGTACCGTGATCTGCTGTTCCCGGTTCAGTTTCAGAATCAGTTCCCGGATCTCGATGATGCCCTGGGGGTCCAGACCGTTAGTGGGCTCGTCCAGCACCAGAAAGTCCGGATTGTCGGCCAGGGCTACGGCGATGCCCAGCCTCTGTTTCATGCCCAGAGAGAAGTTCCTGGCCTTTTTCTTTCCCGCGTCCTCCAGGCCCACCAGCTGCAGCAGGTTCTCCACGCCATCGAAAGAGGGCAGACCGAGAATGCGGAACTGCTGACGCAGATTGTCTTTGGCGGACATATCCAGATAGATGGAGGGGGTCTCCACCACCGCTCCCATGCGGCGGCGGGAGCGGGAGATGTTCCGGTCTGTCCGGTCCAGACCGTAGAGGGCGTAGGTGCCGGAGGTGGGGGCCTGGAGACCGCAGATGACCCGGATCAGGGTGGTTTTGCCCGCTCCGTTGCGGCCCACCAGACCGTAGATGGCTCCCTTCGGGACCGACATGCTGAGATGGTTCAGGGCGGTGAAGCGGCCGTAGCGTTTGGTCAGATCCCGGACGGTGAGTACATATTCCATGGGGGAGGAACCTCCTTGTAAGGGGATAGTTCCAGGGTACCAGAAAACGATAAAGAAACCGGACAGACAAAGGTAAAGATCCGGTCAGGATTTTTCCGACTTCTCCGCCTCCCTCAGCCGGAAGCCGATACCCCAGACCGATTCGATAGGATCGCCTGCTCCGGCCTCCCGCAGTTTGCGGCGCAGGTTGCTGACATGCATCTTGAGGGACTGCTCCGTACAGTCCGGCGTGTCCGCAGTGAGCTGTTCCAGCAGGAGGGACTTCGTGATCACCTGGGTGGGATTGGTGAGCATAACGTGAAGGATGGCATATTCCGTGCGGGTGAGGTGGAGTTCCGTCTCTCCTGCCCAGACCTGCCGGGTATCCGCATCCAGCCGCAGACTGCCCCAGAGCAGGGAGCGGCCTCCGGGGGATGCGGCCCTCCGCAATGCCACCGCGATGCGGGCCAGCAGTTCCCGGCTGTCGAAGGGTTTGGTCACGTAGTCTGCAGCCCCGCCCAGAAGGAGGGAGACCTTGCTGTCCACATCCGCCCGGGCGCTGAGTACAATCACGGAAATGCCCTGAAGGCGGGGGAGCACCTGTTCTCCGGAGAGTCCCGGAAGCATCAGATCCAGCAGAACCAGATCCGGACGGGCGGAGGAGAGGGCCAGAAGGGCTTCCGTGCCGGAGTAGGCCCGGTACACCTGATAGCCCTCCCGGGTCAGCAGGTCCTCCAGCAGGTTGCCGATATGGACGTCATCGTCGATGATGAGAATGCGGACCATGAAAAGCCTCCTTGGGATCAGAATGGGGAGAAGAAGCACCTCTGGGAAAAGGAACGCTGAGGAGGGGAGTGAGAATGGGATGGTTCTGAGGAACCGTCCTGCCCGGGGGAAGGAATGCCACACCCCGGGAAGATTCGAGTCCGTCCCGCCCGGGCCCACTGCGCGGAGAGGGAAAACGGGGGTCTGACCCCGGAGCTGCCGGAGCCCGTGGAGGTCAGGGAAGAGGCGGAGCACATCCCTAAAAATTTTTTTTCGGAAAAGCGAAAAAAACCGTTGACAGGACCCCGGGCCTGTGGTAGGATACGTCTTGCGCTGACAGGCAGCGCATCTGCCAGATGCGCGAGTGGTGGAATTGGCAGACTCGCTAGATTCAGGTTCTAGTGTTCTTTACGGACGTGCGGGTTCAAGTCCCGCCTCGCGCACCAGAAGGACGTTTCCAGAGATGGAGACGTCCTTTCCTTTTATCCGGGAACAGAAAGCCGGCATCTCCGCCGGGTTACTGGCCTCCAGATTTCCGAGGAAGAAGTCCATGCAGGAGGCATCAGCGTAGCTGGCCTGAAGGAGGCAAGCCTCTCTGTGCTTCCCGGAGAGAAAGCCAGGGCTGTCCGGATCTGATCCGTGAGATCGGTGGAAGAAGGTTTTCCGGACGGGCCCGGATGCCCGCAGTTGGGCTGCTGACAGGGACGGAGTTTGGAATCCGGCAACTGCATCCGAAAGTAGGCTCCCGGGATGCAGGCAAAACGGAGATGAGATCTGAAACCGGGGAGAAGAGACAGCCCCGGGGGAACAGGTCCCTTCAGGAGGGGACGGGCTTCCGGGCGCGGACCAGAAGCATCATGGGGCGGCGCAGTTCGTCCGCCATGCCGGGCTGATCCAGCCAGGAGAGAGGCGGCTGAACCTCCTCCACGACCTCCAGGAGGAAGCCGCAGGTCAGAAGACCCATGAGGATCTGAGTCAGGGTATGGTGCTGCTTTTCCACCGGGCAGTCCAGAAAGCGGGTTTCCCGGGGACCGGCGTGGAAATAGTTGTCCACCGGCCAGCAGAGGGGAGTCCCATCGTCCCGGTAGAGCCAGTCCTGGCGGATTCCTGCGGTGTAAACGGGATGCTCAGTGTTAAAGAGGAAAGATCCCCCTGGCCGGAGAGTCTGCCAGACTCTGCGGAAGATACCATCCAGGTCCGCAACGTAATGCAGAGCCAGGTTGGAGAAGACCAGGTCCCAGGTTTCACGGGGGTATTCATATTCTTCCAGGGGGCAAAGCCGATATTCGATCCTTCCTTTCCCCGTGCGGCTGCGGGCCTCCTGCAGCATCCGCTGGCTGGAATCCAGACCAAGAACACGAGCTGCACCCTTCTGGGCCGCATAGCGGCAGTGCCAGCCGTAGCCGCAGCCCAGATCCAGAACCCCCTTGCCAGCCAGGGGCGGGAAGAGGGGTTCCAGCTGGGTCCACTCTCCGGCGGCCGCGAGGCCCTCCCGGCTGCGGGGCATGTGGGCATAGGCCTGAAAGAACTCTTCCTGATCGTAGGGTCCGGACATGGGGGACACCGCCTTTCCGATGGGAGTGGAGGATGGGAAATTCCGCACAGCCAGTATAGCACATCTCCAAAGCGGGGTCCAGAGTGGAATAGGATCCCTTCTTGACCGAGGCATTCTGATATGATATCCTGTATATAGGAAGGTACAGCGCAGATCAGACTCCGGTCCGGGGAGAAGAAACCGGACGGCAGGATCTTCAGATGCAGATCCGGAATCTCCGGATCCGAACAGCACAAGGAGGTAAGAACATGAGCAAGGTACTGGTCGCCTGCTTCAGCGCGACAGGGACAACAAAAAAGGCTGCAGAGAAGCTGGCCGCAGCAGCCGGAGCAGATTTCTACGAGATCCGGCCGGCGGTGCCCTATACCCGGGCGGATCTGAACTGGATGGACAAGAGCTCCCGCAGCAGCATTGAGATGAACGATGCGGCCAGCCGCCCCGCCCTGGCAGACCAGGCGGCCCCCATTGCGGAACACGATATCATCTTTGTGGGCTTTCCCATCTGGTGGTACAGGGCACCGACCATCATCAACTCCTTCCTGGAGAGTTACGACTTCTCCGGGAAGAAGATCATCCTGTTTGCCACCTCCGGCGGCAGCGGAATGGGATCGACGGCTGCGGCGCTGAAGGACTCGGTCTCTCCCAATGCGCAGCTGCTGGAGGGAAAGCTGCTTAACCGCATCTCCGGGAAGGAACTGGAGAACTGGGTGCGCAGTGTAGTATAGTATAAGGAGGCATCGCATGGCAGCGAAAATCATCCCCGGCACCGGTGGCGAGCGCTATGTGCCCTACGGGGAGCGCAGCGGCGGGGAGTCTGTGGTGTACTTCACCCGGGATCTGTCCGCTGAGGGACTGAAGAAGATCTACGCCAGGGTAGGAGAGCACATCGGGGGAAAGGTGGCCATCAAGCTACACACCGGCGAAAAGAACGGCCCCAATATCATTCCCCCCTCCTGGGTGAAGACCCTGGTGGAGGATGTGCTGCCCGGGGCGGCCATTGTGGAGACCAACACCTATTACGAGGGGGACCGGTACACCACCCCGCAGCACCGGGAGACCCTGGAGGTGAACGGCTGGACCTTCTGTCCGGTGGACATTCTGGATGAGGACGGGATTGTCATGTTTCCCGTCCACGGCGGCAAGTGGTTTACCGAAATGGCGATGGGGAAAAACCTCTCCAGGTATGACTCCCTGGTCACCCTGACTCACTTCAAGGGGCACATTCAGGGCGGCTTCGGCGGCTCCGCAAAGAATCTGGGCATCGGCTGCGCAGATGGTCGGGTGGGGAAGGCGATGATTCACACCACACCCGGCCAGCCGGACCTTTGGGACATACGTGATGAAGAGTTTATGGAGCGCATGATGGAGTCCGCCAAGGCGGTGGTGGATCACTTCGGAGAGCATATCACTTACGTGAACGTCCTGCGCAACATGTCCGTCTCCTGCGACTGCGAGGGCTGTGCCGCCAAACCGGTGGTGACGCCCAATATCGGCATTGTGGCCTCCCGGGATATCCTGGCGGTGGATCAGGCATCCATGGATCTGGTCTATGCGCTGCGGGAGCGGGACCATGCGGATCTGCTGCGGCGGATTGAAAGCCGTCACGGACACCGCCAGCTTACATATATGAAAGAACTGGGCATGGGGCATGACCGTTATGCCCTGCTGGACATCGACCATGATGATGCTCCCATTTCCCTGAAAGAGGCGGTCCGGGATGTGGTCCCCTTTGCCGGCTGAGACAGGAGGCCGATCTCTCTGCCCGTTCTGCCGGCAGTGTCGGTTGGCCGTTCCCGCCTGTGTCCAGGAGAGGAGCATGATGGCTGGGCACAGGGAGAGCCGGAACTGACGGAGAAGGAACGGAAGGTACTGAAGACCAGGGGACCTTGCCCTGTATCGCGGAAACCTTCCGGTTTTCCTCTCCGGGACCGGCAATTTGCCACTGGGGACGGCTGACCTGTCCCGGCAGCGGGGAGGGAAAGCGTCTTCTCATCGGGGACAGTGTATCTTCGTCATCTTTCTCCACAATCCGAAAATACAATCGAACGGAGCAAAAGCCCGGTACAGTCCGTCCTGCGACGGAGGTACCGGGCTTTTCTGTTCTGGACCTCAGAGGAGAGGGGAGCAGTTGGCGGGGAAGGCATTGTTCTCTCAGCCCCGGGCCGGCCTGGACATGGACGTATCCTCCGTATCCGTTCCGTATCCGGAGAGAAGTTCCAGAAAATACTTGGAGAAGTGGGTCAGGTATCGCATGCGGTGGCGCAGAGTGGAGACCTCCAGATACAGATTTTCCTCCCCGTGAACCAGAGGGAAGATGTTCAGACTGTCCGGTATCTCTCTCCGGTGGGCCAGGAGGTTGGCCTGGGTGGCAAAGAAGGCCATGGAGCCCTGGAGGCCGATGGTGGTGGCGATGTGGGTCTGAGAGGTGGTCATACGGGGTATGGGGGAGACCTTCTCGTCTGCGAAGCAGCGGTGGATCCGGTCTCCCATATTGTTGGTAAAAATGCAGAAAGGGATGCGGGCGAAGTCCCGCACGTGGGCTCCGGAGATGGAACGCCTGCGGATGCTGTCGGCCTCTTCCGGATAGTACTGCCGCAGCAGGGGATCTGCCACGCAGAGGTAGATCTGGTCCCTCAGGAGGACTTCCTGCAGCAGGTCCGGATCCTTCTTGTCGGAGACGACGATGGCGATGTCCAGTTCGCCACTGGACACCATGGGCTCCAGTTCTTCAGAGATCACGGTGGTCAACCGGACTTCCACGTTGGGATAGCGGGCGGTGAAGGCAGGAAAGATGGCCGCAAGGGTGTCCATCCGCATGATACTGGCGCCGAAGCGGATGACCCCCCGCTCATTCTTCTCGATGTCGGAGAGAATGTCGGTCAGGTTGGTCTGCTCCTTGAGCACGACATCGGCGAAGGCCAGGACGAACTCCCCGGCGTAGGTCAGGGAGAGACGGGGTTTGCGGTTGAGAAGCTGAACGCCGAACTGACTTTCCAGGCGCAGAATGTGATTGCTGA
>CAYXVN010000072.1:0-10898 GCA_964468565.1 uncultured Oscillospiraceae bacterium
GGGCGACGAGAAGACCGGTGTGAGCATCGGGGCACGGGCTCTGGTGGAGCCGGCCAAGCAGATTGCCGCCAACGCCGGCATCGACGGCTCCGTGGTCCTGGAGAAGATCCGTATGTCCGGCAAGACCGGCTACGGCTTCGACGCCTACAACGAGACCTACGTGGACATGATCCCCGCCGGCATTGTGGATCCCACCAAGGTGACCCGTACCGCGCTGGAGAACGCCGCCTCCATCGCCTCCGTGCTGCTGACCACCGAGTCTCTGGTGGCCGACAAGCCCGAGCCGCCGGCGCCTCCTGCGGCCCCCAATCCCGACATGGGCGGCATGTACTGAGATCTCCTCGCCCATTCCTTTTCCCAGACTCAGACCGGCCGACGTCCCCGCTCAGGGACGCCGGCCGGTTTTTCAGCTTCAGAGGAAGATTTCGTCCGGAGACGGCATGCAGATCCTGCTCCGGTCTGGCTTCGGGGCTGGCCCTGTGGGACAGCAGTGCCCTCTGCCGGGAGTTCTGGCGGCCGGAGGAGAGTCTTCCGGCCCCGGAACGAACCGGGGGGACCCCTACGGCTCCTGCCCCGGTTCTGCCAGCCAGTTCACCGCGCTGGCGGCGTAGAGCCAGGTTCCGATGGGCAGGGCCCCCTCGTCCAGGTCGAAGCGGGAGGAGTGGATGGAATGCCCGGTCTCCGGCCGCCCGGGGCCGGCGCTGCCCAGATAGGCGTAGACTCCGGGGACCAGAGTCTGGAACTCGGAGAAGTTATCCCCGCTCAGGGAGAGGGGGCGGTCCCGGAGGACGGTCAGATCCGGCCGCAGCCGCCCCACCAGAGCGGCCACCTCCTGGGTGGCACCGGGGTGGTTGATGAGGGCGGAGGCGATGTCATCCCAGACAACCCGGGCCCTCCCCCCGTAGAGGGAGGCGATGGTGCAGGCGGTGGTCTCCACCTGCTCCCGGGCCCGCTGCCGGGCGGAGGGTGAGACGGTGCGGGTGGTGCCCTCCAGAACGGCGGAATCCGCCACAATGTTGTAGGCGGTTCCGCTGCGGAAGGTGCCGATGCCCAGAATCACCGGTTCCACAGGGTCGGTGCAGCGGGACACCTGAGCCTGAAGGGCCACCGTGATGAGGCTGGCGATGTAAAGGGCGTCTGTTCCCAGCTGGGGGGTGGAGACATGGGCGGCCTTTCCCTGAACTTCGATGCGAAAGCTGTCCACGGCGGCGTTGTTGAGTCCCGGTTTGAGCCCCACGGTGCCCAAGGGGAGATCCGGTGCCACGTGGAGGCCGAAAACCCGGTCCACCCCTTTCAGGGCCCCCAGGGCGAGGAAGTCCTTTGCGCCCCGGCCCGTCTCCTCCGCCGGCTGAAAGATGAAACGTATCTCCCCGCCAAAGCGGTCCCGGTGTGCGGCCAGCACGCGGGCGGCTCCCAGCAGACAGGCGGTGTGGGCATCGTGGCCGCAGGCGTGCATATATCCCTCCCGGCGGCTGCGGTAGGAGCAGGTGTTCTCCTCGGAGATGGGAAGGGCGTCCATGTCCGCCCGCAGGGCTACGGTGTGCCGGCCGGGCCTCTTGCCCCGCAGCGTGCCCAGCACACCGGTTGCCCCTACCTGCTGCACCCTTATGCCAAGGTTCTCCAGTTCCAGGCGGATCCGGCGGGCGGTCTCATGTTCCTCCAGGGCCGGCTCCGGGCAGCGGTGCAGATCCCGCCGCAGGGCGGACAGCCAGGGCTCCATGGTCTCCAGGTCATTCATAATCCACTTCATCATTCAGGTTCCTCCCTCTCCGGCCGGGACAGACAGAGGGTCCGGCCTGGAGCAGATAAGCAGGCCGTATTCTCCCTTCCAACCCGGCGGGAGGAGGGAAAACCGGCAGAAAAATGGAAGATAGAGTGAAAACACGCTTGCATTGAAATCCCTTTGCTGATATGATTATCCTCAGCATCTTGAAGAGCGGAAAGGATGTGTGCGTCCATGAGCGAGAAACTGGGGCTGATGCTGACAGAGGAAGGCTTTCGCGTTGACGATGCGGTTCCGGTGAGCAAACCGGAAACCGTGCGCTGGCGGGACGCGTTCCAGACATCCCCTTACGATACTCTCTATAAGATGGGATTCGGGGCCCGTCCCCGATGTTTTGATGCCTGCGGCAACTTTCTCTGGCAGGTCGCATCACAGTTTGCGGAAGAACTTGCCAGGACACCCGGTCTGGAACTGAGCCGGGAGGCCACGGAACTGGTGCCCGGAGACGAGACCATGGAACTGCTGCTGGACAGCGTCCCCTTCGTGCTGGGTTCCGAGTTTGTGACCGAGGAGTGGATAAAGACACAGTACGGACGTCTGCTGGCGGTGTTCCGCCGGGAGATTGCCGGCTATGACGGCAAGGTGTCCATGTACCTGACCGAAAAGAGCCAGAAGATTCAGGTTCCGGAGCGGATTTACTTCCATATGGTGGAGAACCGGGACGAGGACAGTGAAGAGGGAAAGTTCCCCTTTGCCTTCATGGCCACCTACTGTACCGTGTCGGAGGGCGGCCGGGTCCGCCATTCCCCCCTCAGCTACTCCCTGAGGGAGTTCAAGGGTGACCGGGCCAAACTGCTGGAGCTGCTCAGCTGTCTGAACCGGGCGGCGGACGTGTCGGAGCTCATCAGCAGGTTCATGGTCTCCGGAGAACTGTTCCACCCCCTGAAGCTGACCTCCGAGGAGGCCTACGAGTTTCTCAAGGATGTCCCGGCCCTGGAGGCCACAGGCATTCTCTGCCGGATTCCCAACTGGTGGAAGCGGCGCCAGAGCTCGGTCCGGGCCATGATGAAGATCGGAGAGGATAAACCCAGTCTGTTCGGTCTGGACTCCCTGCTCTCCATGGCCCCGGTTCTGTCGGTGGGGGGCGTTCCTCTGACGGAGGAGGACGTGCGGGATCTGCTGGCGCAGACGGAAGGACTGGTCTTCCTGAAGGGACGCTGGGTGGAAGTGAACCACGAACGCCTGAAGGCCCTGCTGGATGCGCTGGAGGGCGGGAAGGGCGGTGTCATCTCCCTGCGGGATGCCCTGCGTCAGAGTCTGGAGGACCAGGAGCAGGAGAACCTGGATCCGGACCTGGGTGTGACGGTGACCAACGGCCGGTGGCTGCAGGATCTGATGCAGAGTCTGCGCAATCCGGGGAAACTGGAGATGACGGATCCTCCCGCCTCCTTCCGGGGGCAGCTGCGCCCCTATCAGCGCATCGGGTTCAACTGGCTGCGGACCATGTATCAGCTGGGATTCGGAGCCTGTCTTGCCGACGATATGGGGCTGGGCAAGACCGTACAGATCCTGGCCTTCCTGGAGGACCTGCGCAGGGTGAAGCCGACGGCGAAGGTGCTGCTGGTGGTTCCTGCCACGCTGGTGGGCAACTGGAAGAAGGAAGCGGAGCGGTTTGTTCCGGATATGAAGGTGGAGATTCTCCACCGGATCGGGAAGAAAGAAATCGAGGAGCGGCTGGAGCATTCCGATGCCTTCCTGTTTGTGACCACCTATCAGACGGCCATCCGCGTTGAGGGGATGCAGAAAACGGAGTGGGAGTGCGTGATTCTGGACGAGGCCCAGGCCGTGAAGAACCCCCGGGCGAAGACCACCCGGACCATCAAGCAGATTCCCGCTCCCATGCGCATCGCCATGACCGGAACTCCCATCGAGAACGACCTGTCCAATCTGTGGTCCATCTTCGATTTTCTCAACAAGGGGCTGCTGGGAAGCTCCGGGGACTTTGACCGGTTCTGCAGCAGCCTGGACACCACGCCGGATGGCTACGGCCGCCTGAAAAACATGATCTCCCCCTTCCTGCTGCGGCGGCTGAAGACCGACCGCTCCATCATCAGTGATCTGCCGGAGAAGATCGAACGGGTGGATTACGTGGAGATGTCCAAGAAGCAGGTGGTGCTGTACCAGCAGGTGATCCGGGAGACGGAGGAGCGGCTGCTCAACAGCTCAGGTATGGAGCGCCGGGGTGTGGTGCTGGGTCTTATTCTGCGTCTGAAACAGATCTGCAATCACCCCGACCAGTATCTGGGTCAGCAGGAGTACAGCCCGGCCAACAGCGGCAAGTTCCTGATGCTCAGGGAGATTGCCGAACCCATCCTGGAGAAGCGGGAGCGGATGCTGGTGTTCACCCAGTTCAAGGAGATCACCCGGTATCTGGACGACTATCTGGCAGACATCTTCGGCATCCGGGGCGGCGTCATCCACGGCGGCGTGCCCATGGAGGAGCGCAACCGGCTGGTGGAGCGCTTCCAGAGTGATGCCTACATGCCTTACATGATTCTGTCGGTCAAGGCCGGGGGTACCGGACTCACTCTGACCAATGCCAACCATGTGGTTCACTTTGACCGCTGGTGGAACCCTGCGGTGGAGAACCAGGCCACCGACCGGGCCTTCCGCATCGGACAGAAGAAAAACGTCAATGTCCACAAGTTCGTATGCAGCAAGACCATTGAGGAGAAGATCGACACGCTCATCAACTCCAAGAAGGAGCTGGCGGAGAACGTCATCGGCTCCGGCGGCGAGAAGTGGATCACCGAACTCAGCAACGATGAACTGATGTCGCTGCTGAAGCTGGATTGAAGGGAGGCAGGCAACGATGGCGAAACGGTACTGGGATGAGGTCCATTATGCCCAGCCTACGATGGAGGAGATCCGGACCAAGGCGGCCCGGAGCACCGAACAGGCCCGGCAGAAGGGCAGACAGTACGAGCCGGTGGTTCTGCAGGGCAGAACCATTGCCCGCAGCTGGTGGGGAAAGGCGTGGTGTGCCAACCTGGAGCGGTACGCTGACTTTGAGACCCGCCTGCCCCGGGGTCAGCGCTATGTGCGCAGCGGCGCTGTGGTGGATCTGAAGATCCAGAAGGGGAAGATCCTGGCCAGAGTGCAGGGAACCCGCAGAACCCCCTACAAGGTGGAGGTGCGCATCAGCCCCCTCTCGGAAGAGCGCTGCCAGGAGATCATTGAGCGGTGCACCCAGCGCATCGACTCTCTGGAGAGCCTGGTGTCGGGGACGTTTCCGGAGAACCTGAAGGATATCTTTACCGGGGACCGGGGCCTGTTTCCCACCCCCAAGGAGATCTCCTTCAACTGCAGCTGTCCGGACTGGGCGGTCATGTGCAAGCATGTGGCGGCAACCCTTTACGGGGTGGGAGCCCGCCTGGACGATGATCCCATGCTCTTCTTTTCCCTGCGGGGCATCGATGCCATGAAGTTTACGGACGTGGCCATCTCAAACCGGCTGGAGAGCATGCTGGCCAACGCGGAAAAGCCCAGCAGTCGCATCATCACCTCCTCCGGCTGGAATGAGATCTTCGGGGTCTTCTAGTCGGCCGCCTTCCGGTCACGGCGCTCCAGCAGCAGGAAGGCCACCAGACACATGAGAATCTGCACCAGGCTGGACATGGGGGTGGCAAGGCCGATGTGGAAGAGGGTGGCGCCCTCTCTCCGGCTCATGAGCCAGACCACCGGGGTGCGGACCAGAAGGGCCCCCATCAGCCCCTGAGCCATGACAAAAAGGGTGTGTTCACGGCCGTTAAAGAAGCCGATCATGCAGAACAGGACAGGGGTCAGCAGACAGTCGATGGCATAGGCCCGCAGATAGTCCTGGGCCTGGGCTATGACGCCCCGGTCGCGGGTGAAGATGCCGGCCAGCAGATCCCCGTGGAAGAAGCTCAGCAGCGACATCACAACCCCGATGGACAGGGAGAGGAGGATGCCGCACCCCAGGGCCCTGCGGGCCCGGGCGGGATTGCCCGCCCCCATATTCTGGGCCACGAAAGCGGACATGGACTGGCCGAAGGCGGAGGGAACCAGCATGATGAAGGCACAGACCTTTTCCCCCACCCCGATGGCGGCGGAAGCGGTGACGCCGAAGCGGTTCACCACGCTCTGCATAAGCAGGAAGGAGAAGCCCACCAGCAGTTCCTGAAGCGCAATGGGCCAGCCCAGGGTCAGTTCTCTGCCCACGATGGACCGGTGGAAGCGGACGGAGCGCAGGGAGAAGGGGAAGGGAAGAGGGTGGCGGCGGATGAGCAGCAGAGAGATCACCACACTCACCGCCTGGGCCAGCACGGTGGCCAGGGCTGCGCCTGTGGCCCCCAGCCCGAATCCCGCCACAAAGAGCAGATCACCGGCAATGTTGATGCAGCAGGCGAGAAAGACGGTGAGCAGGGGGGTGAGGGAATCCCCGATGCCCCGGAAGATGCTGCCCAGGACATTGTAGGCCACGATGAAGACGGCCCCCGCCCCGCAGACCCGGATGTAGGAGACGGCCTGGGTAAAGGCCTCCGGCGGGGCCTGCATCAGGGTGGCCAAAGGAGCGGCCAGGAGCACGAGAGCGGCAGTCAGGGCCACTGCCAGGACGGCGGAGAGGGCGATGCCCCCTCCGATGGCCAGCCCCGCCTTCTCCGGGCGGCCCTCCCCCATGAACTCTCCCACCAGCACGGTGATGCCGGTGGCGAGACCGGTGACTGCCATGGTGAAGGTGGACATCAGCATGCTGCCGGTGGCAACCCCGGAGGCATCTGCCGTAAGGGCGAAGCGGCCCACCACCAGCAGGTCCACCGCCCCGTAGAGGGCCTGGAGAATCAGTGCCAGCAGGACCGGGAGAGCAAAGCGGACCAGGGTGACCAGGATTCTCCCCTGGGTCAGATTCTGTGTTTCTGCAGTCTTGCCGGACATATCAGGCCCCCCGTTTCGGGAGGGATTGTACTCCCGGGATCAAGAGAAGTCAAGCCAGGAGGCCGGCGCCGGCCTCCCGGCCCTCAGGAGGAAGGCCATGCGCATCATCATCTCCCCGGCAAAGAAGATGAGAGAGGACCTGGACGGTTTCGCCCCCCAGGGGATGCCCCGCTTTCTGGACCGGACCAGGATTCTGCTGGACACCCTGCGCAGCATGACCCGGTCCCAGCTGAAGGCACTCTGGAAGTGCAGCGACGCCCTGACGGACCTTAACGTGGAGCGGCTGCAGCACATGGATCTGGAGCGGCGGCTGACCCCGGCGGTGATGTCCTACGAGGGGCTTCAGTACCGCTATCTGGCTCCGGGAGTCATGGAGAGGGAGGAACTTGGGTATCTGCACCGCCATCTGCGGATTCTCTCAGGATTTTACGGCCTGCTGCGCCCCTTCGACGGGGTGACTCCCTACCGCCTGGAGATGCAGGCAAAGCTGCAGACCCGGGCAGGCGGGGATCTGTACGCCTTCTGGGGCGCCTCCCTGGCAGAGGCTCTGGCGGAGGAGACGGATCTGGTGGTGAATCTGGCTTCCAGGGAGTACAGCAGGGCGGTGGAGCCCTTTCTCCCCGGCTCCGTCCGCGTTCTCACCTGCATCTTCGCAGAGGAGAGGGGCGGGAAGCTGGTGGAACGGGGGGCCAGGTGCAAGATGGCACGGGGCCAGATGGTGCGCTGGATGGCCCGGTGCCGGGCCGGACGGGCAGAGGAGCTGAAGGAGTTTGCGGATCTGGGCTATCGGTTTTCGCCCTCCCGGTCCGGGGAGACCGGTTGGGTTTTTGTAAGGGAAGGAGATTGAAAAGATGCCTTTCACCATCATTCGAGGCGACATCACCCAGCAGCGGGTGGATGCCATTGTGAACAGTGCCAACCCCAAACCCATTGTGGGACACGGGGTGGATTCCGGCATTCACGCCAAGGCGGGGCCGGAACTGCTGGAGGCCCGCAAACTTTTGGGGCCCATTCCCGTCGGGAGTGCCGCCATTACTCTGGGCTACCGGCTGAAAGCCCGCTTTGTGATCCATGCGGTGGGTCCGCTGTGGGTGGATGGCAACCACGGGGAGGCCCGGCAACTGCGGGAGTGTTACGACAGTGCGCTGCAGGTGGCGGAGGAAAATGGGTGCAGGTCGGTGGCCTTTCCCCTGATTGCGGCGGGGAACTACGGCTTCCCCCGGGCCCAGGCCCTGGAGATCGCTCTGAATGCCTTCAGCAGTTTTCTGATGACCCACGACATGCAGATCACCCTGGTGGTGTTCGGCAACGAGTCCTTCCGCCTGTCCGGCAGGGTGATGGAGTCGGTGGTATCCTTCATCGACGACAACTACGTCCGCACCACCCTGCAGGAGGAGTACGACCTGGAGGAGAAACCGGAGACCGATGAGGAGACCTTCTACCGGATCCGGAAGGAGCGGTACCGCCGCCGCAGGGAAGAGGAGGAGCGGTTCTACGGAGACATGGAGGCCCCTTCCCTCGGTACTCCTGTGGGTGCCCCGTCCCCAATTCTGGCTCCTGAACCGGCCGCTCCCCGGCTGGACCTGAAGGCCATGATGGACCAGATGGACGCGGGATTCTCCCAGACACTGCTGATGCTCATTGACCGCACAGGAAAGAAGGATCCGGAGATTTACCGGAAAGCCAACGTGGACCGGAAGCTGTTCTCCAAGATCCGCAAAAATCCCAACTACCATCCCAGCAAGCCGGTGGCCCTGGCCTTTGCCCTGGCTCTGGAACTGAACCTGGAGGAGGCGAAGGATCTCATCGGCCGGGCCGGCTTTGCCCTCTCCCACAGCAGTGCCTTTGACATCATCGTGGAGTGGGCAATTCAGAACCGGCAGTACAACATCATGGAGGTCAATGCGATTCTCTTTGAATACGACCAGCCCCAGCTGGGCTGAGGGAAAAACAGGCGCCGCAGCCCCCGACCGGGGATTCTGCGGCGTCTGCCGGTTTTTTTCGTTTTCAGGACCGGAGGGCACGGGGGGAAGTGCCTGGAATCCGGGACATGCCGGGGAGACGAAAAAGAGCTGCGGCCGGGGGCGCAGTTCACAGTCCGGAATGGTTCTGCCGTCCGGAGGCGGCAGCCCGGGATTTCTCCGGATCAATGATGCCCAGGGTGCAGAAGATGGGGTAGAGGTAGCTGGCCCCGAAGGTGCCCAGCGTCTTGGGGCCGGGTACCACGCCCCCCAGGTCCCTGGCCTGGCGGAAGGCGCGGTTGACGGAAGAGCGGGTGATGGACTTCTCCTTCCGGTCCACAAACAGCTCATTTCCCCGGATCCTGATGGAGAATTCCAGCCCTTTCGAGGTGTGGAAGGGCAGGTTTTCACACTGGCGCAGCCGCTCCCAGAGGGCGATCTCCTCCGGGGAACAGGAACTGGTATCCGCATAGTGGGGCATGAAGGTCACTCCCGTCATGGGTCAGAGTCCGGAGCGCATCTGCGGCGTTTCCAGCGGCGAAGCAGGGCGGAGCCTGCCAGAAAAACCAGATATCCGCAGAGAGCGCCCAGGGCGTTGAGGGCTGCCTCGTCCCACTGCAGATGCCGGCCCGGGATCCAGAGCTTGGGGACGTCCGTCAGGAGGGCGACCAGTCCGAGGGCCAGAAAACAGAGGGGACGCAGGCGTTTTCCGGAGGGGAACAGATGCCAGAGCGATTCCGTGGCACCTGCAAAGAAAAAGCCGGCCAGGAAGAACACGCCAAAGTGGGCAAAGGTGCGCAGGAGCAGGTGAAAGGCGGTGAGGTCGGCGTGAATGCCCACGGCGCCCAGAATGTCCAGAAGAAATGCGGCGATGGCCAGGCTGAAGGAGCCGGTGTCCTCTCCGGTCTGCCAGGAGAGGAAGAAGCACAGGGCCGTCCATCCGATGGTCAGACTCCACCAGAGTGCAAGGGGGAAAAGCTGCCTTCTCAAGATGATATCCTCACTGTCTGCCTGAGTGTCACCGGCTGCGGGCCGGCGCCTCTACAGGATATCACATTCCCCGGCCGGAGGCAATGAATTTTTGCCCGGGCGGACCGATAAGAAAAGACCGCTGACAGCCCGCAGGGGACCGGTCGGCGGTCGGGGTGGGAAGCCAGGGGCGCAGAGGGGTTTCCTCAGTCGTCGTCGTCATCCATTACGATTTCGAAGGGAACTGTTTCCAGAAATGAGGGCGGGCACTGGCCGGTTGCGCACTCTGCCAGGAGTTCAAGCATAATGTCCAGAACTTCATTGGTTCGCTCTTCGGTCATATTGACCCGCCGGGCGAGTTCGGTGACGAACTCCTCCCGTGACATGGTGGTGTTCTGTGCTGCGTCGCTGCACATGACGTTGGCCTCCTTTCGGTATTCTGTCGTGCCGTCTGTGCAGACAGACAGCGCAGAGTACGCATCTGAAAAGTTGGACTCATTATACACGAGCCAAAATGGAATACGTGTTTGGATTTCGTTAAGTTTTCAGTTCCCGGCAGATCCGGAACTCCACCCCGGCGGCGGTGCAGTTCCGGATGAATGATGGCATCCGGCAATGACCGGTGAAAGGGGGAGAAGAGACAGAATCTGCAGGCGGACCTGGACTCAACAGGGAATCTGCCCCGGCTGCAGGATGGGGAAAACCCCGCTGGCAGTCTGGCCGGGACCTCCTGCCGCCAGGAGAGTGTCCCGGATTCTGGGCGTGGGGCCAGGCAGCTGCCGGACAGGAGGATGACACTGAAATGGGGATATCCTGCGGGCGGCGCCCAGGAGCGCACTCCAGACTGCATTGGGTAAGACGATGGGCTGTGGCATTTGTTCCGGGATATTCGAAAAAAGATATTTTTTGTCCGTCCGGAACCGGGGAGGGCGGATGAGGCTGTGGTGACCGAAAAAGAGAGGCCGGGAGAGGCGGGCAGGAGGAACTCCGGCAGTCCGGCTGTTGCTGTCTGCCTGGTGACGGGCCTGCTGGCAGGCTGGGGAGGGGGACCTTCTCCGGTGGTTTCCCCGGTGCTGCCGCCGGAGGGATCCGGCGCGGAGCGGGAGGATTGCTGATTTCCGGTGGCGGTCCTGGCCAGGAGGAGGACCTGCTGGTGGAGCCCATGGTGCAGGTGATGCAGCAGGGTGCTGTGCTGAGAGATCTTCCCGCCAGGGAACTGTTCCGGGGGATGTTCTGGCCCCGGTGTGCCTCAGGCTTCTCCGGGAGGGAACCTGGCGGCCTCTGCCGGA
>CAYXVN010000072.1:10998-12367 GCA_964468565.1 uncultured Oscillospiraceae bacterium
CCTGCCCATCTGGAGATACCGGAACTGTTGCCGAGCACACCGAGACCCTGATTCCGGAGGGGGAGGAGTTCCTGATGACGGAAATTCCGGAGGAGGTCACCGGGGTGGAGCGCAGATGGACCAGCAGATCCGGGTGCCTCCCGGGAGGAGTACCAGCTGCGGTTGGAAACTGCCCCGGTCTGCAGTGACAGCCCCTTTCACCTGGTGCAGGGGAAGGCCTCTGATCACGGCAGGCCGGGAAATGCCGTCCTGAAGCTTCTGCTGCCGGGGAGGACCTGGAGATGGCCCGCTGCCGGATCCGGCCCGCAGGGGAGATGGAGCGGCACGGCGGCACCGGCAGACCGGATGAAGTTCCCCTCCGGGTCCGCCCGGCAGGGGGCAGGGCAGAGGGGACCCTGGGCAGTTTCGGGTGGCCTCCTGCCAGAGAGGGAGTGCGGCAGATCCCCGGCAGCAGTGCCCCCTGGGGAGGGAGTATGGGGCCGGAACACTTTTCTGGCGGATTGCTCTTGCAATCTGTACAGAGGGCGGCTATACTGGGGAGAAAGAGCGGGGCCGGCTCGCCGGCCATCCTGACATGAATTGGAGGAACCCAACCATATGAAAGTAGCGATTTTCGGCGCCGGCACCATGGGCAGCGGCATTGCTCAGATCTTTGCGGAGAAGGGCCACTCCGTCCTGCTGTACGCCAGCAGCACGGCTTCAGCCCAGCGGCACAGGGACGAGCTCTCCCGGACGCTCCAGAAGCGGGTGGACCGGGGCCGCATGGCCCAGGACGTGAAGGACAACATCATGGAGCACATCCTGGTGGATGAGTTCGAAGCGGCCGCTGATGCCGACCTGGTGATTGAGTGCATCAAGGAGGAGATGGCGGCAAAGAAGGAACTGCTGGGCCGGCTGGATCCCATCTGCAAGGATACGTGTGTCTTTGCCTCCAACACCTCCTCCCTCCCCATCACCGACCTGGATGCCGGTCTGATGCACCAGGTGATCGGTATGCACTTCTTCAACCCCGTTACCAGCATGAAGCTGGTGGAGATCATCCGCGGCATCAATACCACCGACGAGACCTTCCGGTTCACCTACTACCTGGCCAAGGAGCTGGGCAAGGAGCCGGTGGAGGTCAAGGAGTCGCCGGGATTCGTGGTCAACAAGCTGCTGATTCCCATGATCAACGACGCCATCGGACTGGTGGAGACGGGAGCTGCCTCCGTGGAGGACATCGACAAGTCCATGATGCTGGGTGCCAACCACCCCATGGGCCCCCTGGCTCTGGGGGACTTCATCGGGCTGGATGTATGTCTCGCCATCATGGAGACCCTGTATACGGAGTTCGGTGACTCCAAGTACCGCCCCACCTACCTGCTGAAGA
>CAYXVN010000073.1:0-3360 GCA_964468565.1 uncultured Oscillospiraceae bacterium
GGACGCCAAGCGCAAGGAGGAAGTGGACACCCGCAACCAGGGCGACCAGATGGTCTATCAGGCGGAAAAGTTCCTGGATGACATGGGAGACAAGGTCTCCGCCAGCGACAAGTCCCAGCTCCAGAGCGCCGTCGGCAAGCTGAAGGAGACCCTGAAGGGCTCTGACACCCAGGCCATCAGGGCCGCCACCGAGGAGACCACCAAGATATTGTACAGCCTCACCGAGAAGGTGTACCAGCAGTCCGGCCAGGGTGGACCGCAGGGTGGCCCCGGTCCCCAGGGCAGCTATGGCCCGGGCCCTGACGGCGGCTTCGGCGGCGGCCCCGGCTACGGCGGAGGTCCCGGCGGCGGCTTCGGCGGCGGCCCCAGCAGCGGCGATGACCCCAACGTGGTGGACGCGGACTACCAGGTCATGGACGACGACAAGCACTGATTCCAGAAAATACGGCGGACGGCCCGCAGACGCCCCCTGCTCAGGCAGGGCGGGGCCTCCGGGCCCCGCCGTTTTCCTGCTTTCTTATATGAGGTGAATTATCTTGCCCGATCAGAAACGAGATTACTACGACGTCCTGGGCATCAAGCGCGGTGCCACGGACGACGAGATCAAGAAGGCCTACCGGAAGATGGCCAAGAAGTACCACCCGGATCTGAACCCCGGCGACAAGGAGGCCGAGGCCCGTTTCAAGGAGGTCAACGAGGCCTACGAGGTTCTCTCCGATCCCGACAAGAAATCCCGCTACGACCAGTTCGGTCAGGCCGGCGTGGATCCCAACTTCGGGGCCGGAGGTGGCGGGTTTGAAGGATTCGGCGACCTGGACGACCTTCTGGGCTCCTTCTTCGGCGGCGGATTCAGCGGCTTTGGGGGAAGCGGAGGCAATTCCCGCAGGGCCAGTGCCCCCCAGCAGGGGGAGAGCCTGCGGGCCAACGTCACCATCTCCTTCCAGGAGGCCGCCTTCGGCTGCGAAAAGGAGATCGAGCTCAACCGCACCGAGACCTGTCGGGACTGCAACGGCTCCGGCTGCGCCCCCGGCACCACTCCGGAGACCTGCTCCAACTGCCGCGGCTCCGGCGTGGTCCGCATTCAGCGGGGCGGCGGCGGATTCGCCTTCTCCACCAGCAGCCCCTGTCCCCGCTGCAATGGCACCGGCCGCCTGATCCACACCCCCTGCAGATCCTGCAACGGCAGGGGCAGCACCATGAAAAAGTCCCGCATCAAGGTCACCGTCCCCTCCGGCATTGACGACGGACAGATGATCAGCCTGCGGGGCCAGGGCAATGCCGGCAAGAACGGCGGCCCGGCCGGGGATCTGCTGGTGGGCATCCGCATCCGCACCGACCAGAACTTCAAGCGCGACGGCAACGATGTTCTCTACGAGCAGACGGTCTCCTTTGCCCAGGCCGCTCTGGGGGCCGAACTGGAGATCCCCACCATTGACGGCAATGTGAGGTACAATCTGCCCGCCGGCTCCCAGCCGGGAGACCGCTTCCGTCTGCGGGGCAAGGGAATTCCCTATCTCCGCTCCAGCGGCCGCGGAGACCAGATCGTCACCATCCGGGTTCAGGTCCCCACCAATCTCAACAGCGAACAGCGGGAGGCCCTGCGCAGCTTCGCCGCCACCATGGGCGAATCCGTTCCCAACGAAAAAGGCTTTCCCAACTTCTTCAGCAAGCAGCGCAAGAAGAAGTGATCCGGCCCGTTTACCGTCGTCTGCTCCGGCAGACGGCGGTTTTCCCTTTTCCGGGAGGTTGCCGCCTGCACCCGTTTCTGGTACAATGGAAAGGGGCCCCTCCGGGGCCGTCCGGATTCCGGAGAGGAGGACTTCCCCATGATCGACCTGCAGCACATCGGCGCCTACCGGGAGAACAACCGCATCGAGGCCAAGAAAGCCTTGGGGGGACTGCCCCACAGCATCTGGGAGACCTACTCCGCCTTTGCCAACACCATGGGCGGCATTCTCCTGCTGGGGGTGGAGGAATACCGGGATCACTCCCTCCACCCGGTGGACCTGCCGGATCCGGAGGGCATGGTACAGAAGTTCTGGGATCTGCTGAACCGGCCGGAGACGGCCAGCGTGAACATCCTCACCCGGCGCCATGTGCGGATCGAGACGGTGGAGGGCAACCGCATCATTGTCATCCGCATTCCCCGGGCCCGCCGCTTCGACCGGCCGGTCTACGTGGAGGGCAACCCCCTGACCGGCACCTACCGGCGCAACGGCGAGGGGGACTACCGCTGCACCCGGGAGGAAGTGCTCAGCATGCAGCGCGACGCCGCCCGGGAATCCCAGGACATGGTCATGCTCCCCCGCTTCGGCCTGGATGTGCTGGATCCGGACTCCCTGCACCGGTACCGCAGCCGAATGGCCACTCTCCGCCCCGGCCATCCCTGGGAGCATCTGGGGGAGGAGGACTTTCTTCTGGCCCTGGGGGCGGCCCGCAGGGGAACAGACGGCACCTCCCATCCCACCGCTGCCGGCCTTCTCATGTTCGGCTGCGAATATGCCATCCTCAGCGAGTTCCCCGCCTACTGCCTGGACTACCGGGCCCAGCCGGCAGACGGCACTCCCTGGACCGACCGGGTGATCTCCTCCTCCGGCACCTGGAGCGGCAACCTCCACGACTTCTACTTTCTGGTGCGGGACCGGCTGTGCTGTGATCTGGAGGGGGACGGTTCCGCCGCGGAGCCCCAGGTCCGCAAGGCCCTGCGGGAGGCCCTGGCCAACAGCCTGATGAACGCGGACTACCGCAGCCGGGAGGGAGTCACCATCCTGCGCCAGCGCTGCCGCATCCTGTTCTCCAATCCCGGCAGCTTCCGCATCTCCGTGGAGGAGGCCCGCCGGGGCGGAATCTCCGACCCCCGCAACGGGGCCCTCACCCGCATGTTTCAGCTCATCGACGTGGGACAGGGCACCGGAGGCGGTCTGCAGGACATCTTCTCCATCTGGCAGGCCATGGGCTGGGAGACTCCCTGTCTGGAGGAGGATTTTGCCCCCGAGCGCATCCGCCTCACCCTCTCCCTGGGTCCCGGCGCTCCGGAACCGGCGCACCCCGGCCGCAGCCGCAGCCCCGGTGCCCGCACCGCCGTGCAGTGCAGCGCCATCCTGGAGTATCTCACCGACCATGTGCACGCAGACACCGGCCAGATCGCCGCTCTCCTGGGCGTGGGGCGGGAACGCGCCCGCAGCCTGCTGAACCAGCTGAGCGGGGAGGGGCTGATCACCCCGGAATCCGGCACCCGCCCCCGGAGCTGGCGCCTGCGCTCCTGAAAATTTCACACCGGATATACAAACTCCCGGGATGGCATCCGCCTTCCCGGGAGTTTTCTCTGCTTCTGTTTCACGCCGGCAACACCGGACTGCC
>CAYXVN010000073.1:3460-12340 GCA_964468565.1 uncultured Oscillospiraceae bacterium
GCCTGCAGACAGGCGAAAGGACCGTCGGGGGACGGTCCTTCCTTCTGGTCGGTTGGGGATACGGCAAAACCGCATCCTGCGGGCACTGGACAGCTCTCCCATCTGCAGCAGTGCCCCCTCCTCCATGCCCGGGGGAGCTCCCCGGAACCCGGAAGGACAGCCACGCAGCACAGGGCAGAACCCTCCAATCAGGCCACCGGGGATCAGGCCTGGCCGAAACGGCTTGCTCTCCTCTGTCCCCGGCCCCGCCGGGGACAGATCAGGGCCACACTATATCACAGCACAGGGAACCTGTCCACTGTTTTTTTCCACTGCGCTCTGTTTTCCCGCTCTCCACACACCCGATCCCCCTGCGGGAGCCCTCTCAGTCCATATTCTCCGCACAGATCACGGAGATCGGCACATTGGTCTGATCCGGGTCCGGCGTCTTGCCCATCTGAATCAGCTCCCGCAGGCACTTGAGAGGCAGATACCCCTGCCGGTAGAAATCCTGGGAGATGGTGAAGTCCACACAGCCGCTCTGCAGCAGCTTGCGGGTCCCGTCCCACAGGTCGTGCACCACCAGGCGCACGCTGGTGGCCTTCCCGGCTGCCTCCAGGGCATCCGCACAGCCCTCGATGCTGTTGTTTGCCATGTATATGGCAGCAATTTCCTGCCCCCGGGTCAGCACCTCCGTCACCGTGCGGTAGGTCACGTAGTAGTCGTTGAAGGTCTCCCGCACCTCGATCTGGCTGTCCGAAAAGTGCAGTTCCTTCATGCGCTCCAGAAATCCTCCTATCCGCTTGCTGTGGCCATCAAACTCCCGGTTCCCGCAGGCGGCCAGAATGTATCCGTCAGGGGGAATGCATTTGCTGATCAGTTCGGCAGCAATGCGCCCGCTGCGGTTGTAGTCCTGCCCCACGAAACTCAGCCGCTTGCTGTTGGGCAGATCCGTGTTGAGGGTGATCACCGGGCACCCGCTGTCCACCAGCTGGGTCACCTTGTTCTCCACGGAGATATTGTTCACGGCACACAGGGCAATGCCCCGCACCCCCTGCTCCACCATGGCGTCCAGGCGGCGGGTCACCTCCTCCGGAGAGTCCCCCACACACTCGTCCACCAGAATCTCCACATTATACGCCTGCAGTTCCTTCTGGGCACCCTCCACCCCCTGCAGAATGGCAGGGCAGCAGTAGTCGTTCCAGTTGGGCAGCAGCACACCCAGGCGGATGGGGGTGTAGATCTCCTCCCCCAGAATCTGCTTATGGACCTCTCTGGGTGTCATGTAGCCCACTTCCGCAATGGCATCCAGAACCCGTTTGCGGATCTCGTCCTTTACGTAAGCCCGGTTGTTCAGCACCCGGTCCACCGTACCTCTGGACACCCCCGCCCGGTCCGCCACCATCTGGATCGTCGGCCGTTTTCCCATCGTCCCGCTTCCTTTCCCTCAGGCTTCCTCCTGGCTTTATTATAGCATTTATTTGGGAATTGAACAGACCTCCCCCCGGGAAAATTGCCCCCAAACCCCGTTTCGTCCCTTTCCTCCATATCCCCACCTGCTGCATGAACCCGGGAGATCTCCTCTCTCCCCAGCCGCGCGGAGCGGTTCCTGGGGGAGTCTGCTCTGTGCGATTGCACAGCATGGAAGGGGGAGTTCCTGCGAAAACCGGGTCCTCCTCCCCTCTCTGGTGTGCTTTTCCATGTGTGCAATTGTATCTTTTGATGTGCATTCACACGAAATTTCTTCGCCTGATCTCTCTGAAATCAAACTTTTTTGCCCAGATATTCAGTATTTTCTATGATATTGTGGCTTTTTCAGAACTATCGCTCGTGCAAAGGCTTTCCCCATCGCACACCCTCACAGTGTGTAAATGCCCTCTGGGAACTTGACACCCGCACAAAACTGCAGTATATTCCTGGGTGAAAGCACACAGTGATTTGCACGCAGCGGCAGGAGTTCTCCCTCCTGCCGTCACACGTCAAAAACATATCAAAGGAGCCCTGCCCTATGAAAATCGGCATCATTGGCGCCGGCCGCATCGGAAAGGTCCACGCCAGGAACATCTCCATGTTCGTGCCTGAGATGGAGATCAAGACCATTGCAGACCCCTTCATGAACGCAGACACCCAGGCCTTTGCCAAGCGCTGCGGGATTGCCAACACCAGCAAGGATGCCGCCGACATCATCGGCGACCCCGAGATCGAAGCCGTCCTCATCTGCTCCTCCACGGATACCCACGCCCAGTTCATCGTGGATGCCGCCAGGGCCGGCAAGCACATCTTCTGCGAAAAGCCCATCGACTACGACCTTGCCAAGGCCCGGGCAGCCGTGGCCGCCGCCAAGGAGGCCGGCGTCAAGCTGCAGATCGGGTTCTGCCGCCGCTTTGACCACAACCACCACGCCGTCTACGACATGGTCCGCTCCGGCAAGGTGGGCAAGGTGAACCTCATCAAGATCTCCTCCCGGGATCCTGAGCCCCCTCCCATCTCCTATGTGAAGGTCTCCGGGGGCATCTTCTATGACATGATGATCCATGATTTCGACATGGCCCGCTTCCTGGCCGGTTCCGAGGTCACCGAGGTCTACGCCACCGGCTCCGTCCTGGTGGATCCGGGCATCGGGGAGGCAGGCGATGTGGACACCGCTCTTGTCACCCTCCGGTTTGAAAACGGTGCCCTGGGCGTCATCGACAACTCCCGCAAAGCAGTTTACGGCTACGACCAGCGCATCGAGGTCTTCGGCTCCGAGGGCTGTGCCCAGGACGAAAACGACATCCCCAACACCGCCGTTCTCTCCACCGCCGAGGCTACCAGCTACGGCACCGCCTACAAGATGATGTGGGACCGCTACACCGGCGCCTTTGTCAGCGAGATGCAGGCCTTCGCCGATGCGGTGATCCACGACAAGGTACCCCCTGTCACCGGCGATGACGGTCTTCCTCCGGTCATCATGGCCGCCGCTGCCACCAAATCCCTCCACGAAGGACGTCCCGTCAAAATCTCCGAAGTGGAGTAAGACGTTACCGCAACCATCCCCTCCCCAGGCGGCAGCGGCCGCCTACCAAAATCTGATCCGGAAGAGAAGAGAAAGGTGAGTGAGTTAATGAGCGAATACGTAGTGGAACTCCGAAACGCCACCAAGCGGTTCCCCGGCGTCGTAGCCCTGCGCAACATGCACCTGGCCGTCAAACCCGGCGAAATTCTCGGCCTCATCGGGGAAAACGGCGCAGGCAAGTCCACCCTGATCAAGGTGCTGACCGGCGTGCACCAGCCCGATGAGGGTGAGATCTACGTCAACGGCGTGAAGCAGAACATCCGCAACCCCAATGACTCCGCCGCTGCCGGCATCGCCTGTGTGTACCAGGAGCTGAACATCGAGAAGCTCCTGTCCATCACGGACAACATCTTCATCAACAAGTGGATCAAAGGCTCCAACGGACTGCTGGACTACAAGGCCATGCACGCCAAGGCCAAAGAGGTCATGGCCTCCCTGGGCCAGGACGTGGATCCCACCAAGCCCGCCGGCACCTTCGGCATGGGCGTGCAGCAGATGATCGAAATCGCCAAGGCCGTCCTCATCGACGCCAAAATGATCATCATGGACGAGCCCACCTCCTCCCTGGGCGAGAAGGAAGTGGAGCAGCTGATGAAGACCTGCCGCGACCTGAAGGCCCGGGGCATCGGCATCGTCTTCGTCTCCCACAAGCTGGAGGAGCTGTTTGAGCTGTGCGACCGGGTCACCGTCATCCGGGACGGCGAGTACATCGACACCCGGGACATCAAGGACTGGAACAACGACTCCCTGATCACCGCCATGGTGGGCCGCTCTCTGGACAACCAGTTCCCCAAGGAATTCGGCACGAAATCCAAGACCCCCATGCTGAAAGTCTCCGGCATCAACGAGACCGGTGTTCTCAAAAACGTGTCCTTCGAGGCCTACGGCGGAGAGATCCTGGGCTTTGCCGGCCTGGTGGGCGCCGGCCGGACCGAGACCATGCGGGCCGTCTTCGGCGCGGATCCCATCGACTCCGGCACCATCGAGGTCAAGGGCAAAAAAGTCACCATCAAGAATCCCCGCCAGGCCATCAACGCCGGCATTGCCTTCCTCACCGAGGACCGCAAGGGGCAGGGCCTGGTTCTGGCGGAGTCCATCCGCAACAACCTGATTCTGGCCAACCTGAAGGGCTTCTGCAAGGGGTTCTTCCTGGACAACAAGAAGATCCAGGAGGAGGGTCAGAAGAACATCGACTCCCTGCGCATCAAAACCCCCTCCATCGACGAGGTCGTCGGACAGCTGTCGGGCGGCAACCAGCAGAAGGTGGTTATCGGCAAGTGGATCAACACCAGTTCCGATATCTTCATCTTCGACGAGCCCACCCGCGGCATCGACGTAGGCGCAAAAATAGAGGTCTACAATGTCATGAACAGCCTGGTCAAGCAGGGCAAATGCGTGATCATGGTCTCCTCCGAGATGCCTGAGATCCTGGGCATGAGCGACCGGGTCGTGGTCATGCGGGGCGGCGAAGTCATGGCAACGGTAAACCGGGACAGCAAACACTTCAATCAGGAGTCGCTGATGAAAGCGGCATGGGGAGGTAAACTCGATGAAGAATAAGAAAAAGTCCACTGAACTGATGAGCTATGCCGGCACCTTCGGTGCCCTTGTCATCCTCTGCGTTGTCCTGGCAATCGCGTCTCCGCAGTTCCTGCAGCTCAACAACATCCTGACCATTCTCAAACAGGTGCCCTTCTACGCCATGCTGGCCGCCGGCATGCTGTTCTGTCTGATCACCGCCGGCATTGACCTGTCCGTGGGCGCCAACGCCACCTTCTGTGCCTGCATGTGCGGCATGATGGTCAAAAACGGCTTCACCAACTCCATCCTCCTCTTCGTTGTCGCCCTTGTCATGGGGACGCTTATCGGCATCATCAACGGCACCCTGCTCACCCGCCTGCATCTGCCTCACCCCTTCGTCTCCACTCTGGGCATGAAGAACGTGCTCTGGGGCCTGGCCCTGATGGTCACCGGCTCCCAGATGATCAACTTTACCGGCGTAGATGGCCTCACCTGGCTGGGCGCCGGCTCCATCGGCCCCATTCCCGCCTCCTTCATCCTGGTGGTCATCCTCTACATCCTGATGCACATCCTGCTGACCAGGACCTCCCTGGGCCGCTCCATCTACTGCGCCGGCGGCAACATGGAAGCCACCCGTCTGTCCGGCATCAACTCCGCCAACGTTCTGACCTTCTGCTATGCCCTGTCCGGCTTCATGGCCGCCCTGGCCGGCATTGTCTCCATCGGCCGGTCCGGCATCTGCAACGGCGCCAACGCCATTCAGCCCTATGACACCGATGCCATCGCCTGCTGCATCATCGGCGGCGCCTCCTTCAACGGTGGCAAGGGCACCATGCTGGGCACCATGCTGGGCGCTCTGATCATCACCACCCTGCGTAACGGCTTCACCCTTCTGGCCATCCCCTCTGCGGTTCAGAACACTGTCCTCGGTCTCGTCATCATCGGCGCCGTTCTCCTGGACGTGACCCGTGAGCGCATGGAGGCCAAGTCCCGCCGCAAGGCCGCCAAATAAGATTTCTCCCGTCCTGTGCGCATCCCTGTCCTGTCTCCCCCGCACCGGGCAGGTCAGTTATTCTCACCAGGTGCGAAACTCTCAAGAAAGGAACAGATCAAAATGAACAAAACCAAGCTTCTGAGCCTCCTGCTCGCAGGCGCAATGCTCCTCTCCCTGGTTGCCTGCGGCGGTGGCGGCGGCTCCAGCTCCGGCGGCACTGCCTCCAGCGGCGGCAGCACCAGTTCCGGTGCGGCGTCCAGCGGCGGTGCCTCCTCCAGCGGCGGTGCCTCCTCCAGTTCCGGCGGTTCCGGCAGCACCAGCGGAACCGGCACCGCCATCCCGCCCATCAACGGCGAGAAGTACAAACTCAGCATGGTGCTGAAGACCAACTCCTCCGAGTTCTGGCAGCTGATTCAGGCCGGTGCGGAGGCCTATCAGGAGGAGCACCCCGACCTGGTGGAACTCTCCATCAAGGGTCCCCCGTCCGAGTCCTCCTATGAGGATCAGCTGAACATGGTGCAGACCGACATCGCCAACGACAGCTATGACGGCTACCTGATTGCCCCGCTGCAGTCCGAGGCCATTGCCACCCAGATTGCCGGCACCACCAAGCCGGTCATCGCCTTTGACACCCGCATTGAGTCCGACAAGGTGGTCTCCTTCGTGGGCACCGGCAACGAAGAGGCCGCCAAGGCCGGCGCCGCTGCCGCCGTGGAGGCCGCCAAGGCCGCCGGCTGGACCGACATCAAGTGCATCGAGATCGCCGGTGTCCAGGGTGACGCCACCAACACCGCCCGGATGGCCGGTTTCAAGGCCGGTATCAATGAGAACGGCGGCGAGTTCCTCGAGAATGACGTTCAGTACGCCAATGCCGTGGCTGACCTGGCCGTGACCTGCATGGAAGCCATCATGTCCAAGTATCCTGACGGCGTGGCCATCATCTGCACCAACAACGATGACATGGCCATTGCTGCCGCCCGTACCGCCAAGTCCAACCCCGCCTATGACAACACCATCTTCCTGGGCTTCGACGGCCAGATCTCTGCCTGCCAGACCGTTCTGGACGGCGACCTGACCATGACCGCTGCACAGAACAACTTCGACATCGGCTACAAGGCGGTGGAGACCATGGTGCAGTACCTCCAGGGCGAGAGCATAGAGGAGTTCGTGGACACCGGCACGGAAATCATCACCAAGGACAACGCTCAGGAGCGGATCGACCGCATGAGCGGCTACCTGCAGTAATCTCTCCCTCTGATCTGATCCTCAGCACCCAAAGGCGGGAGGGCCTGTCCGGCCCTCCCGCCCATTCTTTCACGGAGGTACTACCATGGCACTGAGAAAATGTGCATGCATCGACACGCTCTACACCGAACTGGACTGGCTGGACCGGTTCCAGGCCGCCAGGAACGACGGATTCGAAGCGGTGGAATTCTGGGACTGGCGGATCCGGGATCTGGACGCCACCCGGGCCGCCGCCCAGGCCGCCGGCATCGCCATCTCCGGCTTCAACGGCGATGCGGACTTCTCCCTGGTGGACCCCACCCACCGGGAACCCTATCTGAACGCCCTCAGCGAGTCCATTGCCGCAGCAAAGAAGGTAGGCGCATCCAGCGTCACCATCCACTCCAACGCCCTGGGGGAGGGCGGCATTGTGGTCAACCATTATGACAACCTGTCCCACACCGTGAAACTGTGCTCCATGTTCGGCACCCTGCTCGCCTGCGCGAAGATGGCGGAGGAGAAGGAGATCAGCCTCAACCTGGAGGCACTGAACATCACCACGGACCACGTGGGCAACTTCCTGACCACCACCCAGATGGGGGCGGAAATCACCCGCCTCATCGGTTCACCCCGCCTGAAACTGCTGTACGATGTCTACCACATGCAGCTTAACGAGGGCTGCATCTGCGACACCATCTCCTCCTACGGCGACCAGATCGGCCACGTTCACGTGGCGGACGCCCCCGGCCGCCACGAGCCCGGCACCGGCGAGATCAACTACAGAAAAGTTCTCCATCACCTGGAGGCCACAGGCTACACCGGCCGGGTCGGCTATGAGCTGTTCCCCCTGACCGACACCGCCACCGCCGTCAGAGCCATCATGGAAAACAGCTGAGCTTTCCCCTGGAACAGCTTCGCATCGGCATCGCCGGCCTGGGCCGTCTGGGAAAGGTCCACGGCTGGAACCTGATTCCCAACACCCGGCTCACCGCCGCCTGTGCCCGCACGGAGGCCTCCCTGGCCTACGCCAGAGAGACACCGGGGGTGGATGACACCTACACCGACTTTGGAGAGATGCTGGAGAAGGCCCACCTGGATGCGGTGGCCATTGTCACCACCTCCTCGGAGCACTGCCGCCGGATCTGCCAGGCCCTGGACGCAGGCCTGCACGTCTTCCCGGAAAAACCCCTGGGCATCGGCATGGAGCAGTGCCGGGAGGTGGAGGCCGCCGTGGCCCGGCACCCGGATCTCACCTTCATGCTGGGCTTCATGCGCCGCCATGACGCCTCCTACCTCTATGCCCGGGAGCGCATTGACTCCGGTGCCATCGGAACCCCCTATCTCTTCAAGGCCACCGCCATGGACCCGGAGCTGGTGGTCTACGATGCCATCCGCCATGCCCCCAACTCCGGCGGCATCTTTCTGGACCTGGGAATCCACGACATCGATCTGATGCGCTGGTACCTGGGCTCCGAGGCGGTGGAAGTCCACGCCATGGGAACTACCTTCAAATATCCCGCCTTCCGGGAGGCGGGAGACGACGGGACCGGCACCGCCATGTACCGGTTCGCCAACAGGGCCCTGGGCCTTATCCATCTGGGCCGTATCTCCCCCCACGGCTACCACAATGAAACGGAGATCGTGGTGACGGAGGGCACCATCCGTATCTCCGCCGTCCCGGAGAAGAACATGGCCCGGCTCTGCACCCCCAAGGGGGGTGTGCACCGAGTGCGTCCAGTCCTTCCCCGAGCGCTTCGAGCAGGCCTATCTGGCGGAACTGCAGGAGTTCACCGACTGCGTCCTCAGCGGACGCAGGCCCGGCACCACCGTCCATGACGGCACCCGTTCCGCCCTTGTGGGCTACGCCACCACGGAGGCCTGGCGCACCGGCGGCACCGTTCAGATCGGGGAGGAGGACTTCCCGGTGCTCTGAACCTTCCCCCTCCCAACATCTTCCCCCGTACTCAAGACTCACTCAGGAGGTCTTTCAGCATGCTCAATCCCAAAACCGTTTCTCTCGGCATTGCCCCCATCGGCTGGTGCAATGACGACATGCCCGAGCTGGGGGCGGAAAACACCTTCCAGCAGATCGTCAGCGAGATGGCTC
>CAYXVN010000074.1:0-12306 GCA_964468565.1 uncultured Oscillospiraceae bacterium
CCGTCCATGGTCTTGAATGTTCTTGCCATAAAATCCCTGCTTTCTTCCATATTTGGCGGGCAGCAGGAATTCCGTCTCCCGCTGTCCGGGTTCCACACCCTGAGGCGCCGGGACCGGTGAATGTCCGGGCCCGGCATGTCTTCAGTCTAGCACGTCCCCCCTCGTTTGTAAATGCAGAAAATGAAAAAATTTTATCCATTCCCGGCGGATTCTTCATGATTTGCCCCCTTTCGGCCCCCTCCCCCTCCCCTGCGGGTCCATAAAGAAAACGCAAAATTTCTTTTTCCCCGCCTGCGCTCCCGGGGGAATTTCGTGGTATAATGCCCTCAGAGCCGGACGCCACCCGGTGCCCGCCCCCATCCTCCAAGGAGGTCCTCACCGTGAATCATCTCAACGCTCAGCTGCGGGAACTTCTGGGCGAAGAGCGCTCCTTTCTCCGCTGGATACTCTGCGCCTGCGCCGTGGGCATCCTGGTGGGCCCGGTGGCCACCGCGTTTCACTACGGCATCGACCTGGCCACCACGGTGCGCCAGCACCACCCCTGGGTCATCTGTCTGCTCCCCCTGGCCGGAGTTCTCATCGTCCTGCTCTACCGCGTATGCGGCATGGAGGAGGACCGGGGCACCAACCTGGTGCTGGTGGCCGCCCGCAACGCAGCTCCCATGCGCCTGCGCACCGCCCCCCTCATCTTTCTCTCCACCCTTCTCACCCACCTTGTGGGGGGCTCCGCCGGACGGGAGGGGGCCGCACTCCAGCTGGGAGGGTCCCTCTCCGCCTGGCTGGGCCGCAGGCTGCGGCTTAACTTCGACGACAGCCGGGTACTCATCCTCTGCGGCATGGCGGGGGCCTTCTCCGCCCTCTTCGGAACCCCCATCACCGCCGCGGTGTTCGCCATGGAGGCTCCAGCGTGGGCATTCTCTACTACGCCGCCATCGTCCCCTGCCTCATCTCCTCCCTCATCGGGTTTCAGGTGGCCCGCTTCCTGGGACTCCATGAGACGGTGGGCTACCAGGTGGGGCCTGCCGCCTCCCTCACCCCCCTCTCCATGGTCCAGGTGGCGGTGCTGGGTCTGCTGTGCGCCCTGGTCTCCATTCTCTTCTGCGAGGCCATGCACCTGGCCAACCGCCTCTACGCCAGGTATCTGCCCCAGCCCGTCCTGCGGGCCGGCGTAGGGGGAGCTCTGGTGCTGGGACTCACCATCCTCACCGGCAGCCAGTTCTACTCCGGCGCGGGAGACACCATCATCCGCAGCCTGCTGGCGGGGGACACCGTACCCCAGGCCTTCCTGCTGAAGATCCTCTTCACCGCCCTCACCCTGGGGGCCGGCTTCCGGGGCGGTGAGATCGTCCCCGCCCTGGCCACCGGCTGCGCCGCCGGCACCCTCATCGGCCCCCTTCTGGGACTGCCCCACGGGTTCTCCGGGGCTCTGGGCATGGCAGCCGTTTTCTGCGGGGCCACCAACTGCCCCCTCACCTCCATCTTCCTGGCCTTCGAGCTCTTCGGGGGAGAGGGGCTGCCCCTCTACGCCCTGTGCTGCGCGGTGGCCTACATGCTGTCCGGATACTACGGCCTGTACTCTGAGCAGCGCATCATGACCTCCAAGACCGCCCCGGAGTTCATCGACCGCAAGGCGGAGTGATGCCCCCGGACCGGACAAGCCAAACCAAAGGAGCCTGAATCATGACCACATTCAACCACTTTAATTTCAACATTCTGGACCTTGACCGCAGCCTGGCCTTCTACAGAGAGGCTCTGGACCTGACCCCCGTCCGGGAGAAGGAGGCCTCAGACGGCTCCTTCCGGCTGGTCTATCTCCAGGACGCCGCCGGCAGCCCCTTTCAGCTGGAACTCACCTGGCTGAGAGACCGCAGGGAGCCCTACGACCTGGGTGAGTGCGAGTTCCACCTGGCCTTCCACACGGATGAATACGACGCCCTCCACCGCAGGCACGAAGAAATGGGCTGCATCTGCTTTGAGAATCCCGCCATGGGCATCTACTTCATCACCGATCCGGACGGCTACTGGATTGAGATCGTTCCCGCCCGGTCCTGAGGAGGTCTCCATGGACTGGGAAGCACCCCCTCTTCTGAGGGATCTGCTGGAGCAGCAGTACGGCGGGGACCTGACCGGCCAGATTCTCTCCGGTCTGGCTCTCCGCCGCCCGGTGACCCTGCGCTGCAACACCCTGAAGTCCTCCCCCGAAGAGGTGGCTGCCGCCCTGGACGGCGCCGGCATCCTCTGGCAGGGGGTGCCCTGGAGTCCGGAGGCCTTCGTGCTCCGTGAGGCCCGGGAGCCCCAGGTGCGGGACCTGCCCCTCTACCCGGAGGGCAAAATCTACCTGCAGAGCCTGTCCTCCATGATCCCTCCCCTGGTGCTCGCTCCCCGGCCCGGGGAGGACATTCTGGACATGGCCGCCGCCCCCGGGGGCAAGACCACCCAGATGGCGGCCCTCACCGGGGGGAAGGCCTCCATCACCGCCTGCGAGAAGAACCGGACCCGGGCGGAGCGCCTGCGCTTCAACCTGCGCCGGCAGGGGGCGGGGCGGGTCTCCGTTCTGGTCTGCGACGCCCGCAGGCTGGATGATCTCTTCTCCTTCGACCGCATTCTCCTGGACGCCCCCTGCAGCGGCAGCGGCACCCTGGCTCCCGGCCGGGAGACCTTTTCTGAGGATCTCTACCGTCGCAGCCGCCGCTTCCAGAGGGAACTTCTCACCAGGGCTCTGAAGCTTCTGCGCCCCGGCCACACCATGGTCTACTCCACCTGCTCGGTGCTGGCAGGGGAGAATGAGGCCATTCTGAAGCGGGTGCTGCCTTCAGCCGGTGCCCGGGTGGTTCCCATCCCGGAGGACGCCTTTCCCGGCGTCCCCCGCCTGCCGGTGCAGATCCCCGGCACCCTGTGCATCTGTCCCGACCGGTACTACGAGGGGTTCTTCGTGGCCCTGCTGCAGCGCACTCCCCGGTCCCCCTCCTGAGCCCGGTGTGCTGAACGCACAGAAACTCCCCTGCCGCCCTCCCTCCCGGGGGAAGCAGCAGGGGAGTTTCTGTCTGTGAGGAATTTCATCGCTCCGGAGGCAGGGGCCTCTCAGGACATGGAGGGAAAGAGCTGTTCCCGGGCCGCCTGCAGCCCCTCCACCAGGGCATCCACATCCTCCTCGGTACTGTCGTAGGAGAAGCTGATCCGCAGGGCCCCGTCCAGGACCTTCTTGGGCAGGCCCAGAGCCCCGTAGACGTGGCTGGGCTTTCCCCGGTGGCAGGCGGAGCCGGAAGACACACAGATGCCCCGGTCGCTGAGGAAGCGGACCACCACCTCGCTGCGGTAGCCCGGCAGGGACACCGGCAGAATGTGCCCGGCGGTCCCCCCTCCGATTACCTGCAGCTCCGGCACTGCGGCGCTCAGCCGCTCCACCGCCAGGGCCTTCAGGGAGGCCATGTGGGCCAGGTCCCCCTCCAGGGTCTCCTTTCCCGCCCGGGCGGCGGCGGCAAAGGCGGCGATCTGGGCCGTGGGCTCCGTTCCGGAGCGCAGCCCCTCCTCCTGGCCCCCGCCGGTGAGCAGGGGCGGGAGTTTCAGCCCCCGGCGCACATACAGGGCCCCGATCCCCTTGGGGGCGTGGATCTTATGGCCGCTGATGGTGAGCAGATCCACCCCCAGCTGCTTCGGGGTGAAGGGAAGCTTCAGAAAGCCCTGAACGGCATCGCAGTGGAGCAGGGCGGGACAGCCGCTGCGGCGGAGGATGTCCGCCGCCCTGGCCACCGGCAGCACCGTCCCCAGCTCGTTGTTCACCAGCATCAGGGAGACCAGCACCGTATCCGGCCGAAGGGCGGCCTCCAGCTCCTCCAGGGAGATATTTCCCTCCCGGTCCGGCCGCAGCAGGGTCACCTCACAGCCCCGGCGCTCCAGGGCCCTGCAGGTCTCCAGAACGGCGGCGTGCTCCACCGCCGTGGTGACGATGTGGTGGCCCTTCCGTCTGCCCAGCTCCACCGCTCCCCGGATGGCCCAGTTGTCCCCCTCGGTGCCCCCGGAGGTGAAGAACAGTTCCCCCGGCTCACAGCCAAGGGCCGCTGCCAGATCTCCCCGCCAGCCCTTCAGGGCCGCCGCCGCCCTGCCTCCCAGGGCGCAGCGGGAGGAGGGATTGCCCCACTCCTCCGTCATGGCCTCCACGGCGGCCCTCACCGCCTCCGGACGCACGGGGGTGGTGGCCGCATTGTCCAGATAGTGCACGATCCACACCTCTTCCGCAAAACATCAGGGCCATTTTAGCCCTCCTCTGGAATTCTGTCAAGGCAACAGCCGGCTCCCCGCCCGGCGGGAACCCTGGGGACTTCCCCTCTCTTTTTCCTCCGGACCGTTCCAAAAAGGGCCGGGAGGCGCTATAATGGACCGGCGGGCCACAGGGCCCTGCCCTGTGGCCCAGGAAGGAGTGTGTCCCCATGCCGGACATCTATGAGATCTACGGAACCGACCCCCACCAGATGACCCTGGCCCTGATGGAGGCCGCCGGAGTGGCGGAGCAGATCCCCTCCGGGGCCTCCGTGGCCCTGAAGCCCAATCTGGTGACCGCCGCAAAACCGGAGACCGGCGCCACCACCCACGCCGGGGTGCTCTCCGGGTGCATCGAATACCTGCAAAACCACAACATCCGGGACATCAGCATCCTGGAGGGCTCCTGGGTGGGGGCCGGAACGGAGCAGGCCTTCCGCAGCTGCGGCTACGACCAGGTATGCAGACGCTACGGCGTTCCCTTCTACGACCTGAAGAAGGACGCCACCCGCACGGTCAAAACCCCCCTGCGCCCCATGGAGATCTGCCGGAGGGCCCTGGACGCCGGGTACCTGATCAGCCTCCCCGTGCTCAAGGGCCACTGCCAGACCGTCATGACCTGCGCCCTGAAAAACTGCAAGGGCTGTCTGCCGGACCGGGAGAAGCGGCGCTTCCACCGGGAGGGGCTGATGCGGCCCATCGCCGCCCTTGCCGCCGCCCTGAAGCCGGACCTCACCATCGTGGACAGCATCTGCGGGGATCTGAACTTCGAGGAGGGGGGCAATCCCGTGTGCACAAACCGCATGTATCTGGGCACCGACCCGGTGCAGCTGGACGCCTACGGCTGCCGGCTGATGGGGCTGGAGCTCTCCGATGTCCCCTATATCTCCCTGGCGGAGCAGTGGGGCGCCGGCACCACCCGGATTGAGCCCGGGGACATCCATACCCTGAACTCCCCGGAGAGCGCCACCGGCTACCCGCCGGCCTCCGGCCTGGTGAGGCAGCTCACCCGCCGCGTCCGGGCGGACAGCGCCTGCTCCGCCTGCTACGCCGCCCTGGTCCGGGGTCTCTACGTGGCGGGGGAGGCCCCCCGGCAGGAGGTGGCCATCGGGCAGGGCTGGCGGGGCAGGAGCTTTGAGGGCCTGGGCATCGGGAACTGCTGCGCCGGAGCATCCTGCTTCCTGAAGGGCTGTCCCCCCACCGGGGCGGAGGTGGCCCGCTTCCTGCGGGAGCAGGGCTGAGAGGCCTCTCTCCCCTCCCGCCGGGGAGAGGGGGATCCCTCCCGGTCCCCTCTCCCCCGGCCCCGAGAGGCGCCGCCGGGGCGGTTTTCCCCCGAAAACCGGCCAAAAATCCCCCCGGAACCCGGTTTTCAGGGCCCAGGAGGGGAAAATGAACATTCTGTAAAAGCTGAGCCTTTTCCTCTTGCAAGCCCGCACCCTTTTGGGTATAATAGGCGGGACTGAGAAGCGGCTCCGGCCGGCAAGGCCGATCAACGTGATGAGAGGAATGAAACAACTGTGAGTGAATCCAAAAAGAAGAAGTCCGTGCAGAACGCCGACACTCCGGTCGTTTCCACCCGCGTCAAGCGCGAGCAGCGCCGGGCGCAGGCGGAAAAACAGGCCCGGCGTACCAGAAACATCTATATTGCGGTGGGCATCGCCTGCGTCGCCCTCGCTGTCTTTGCCCTGGTCTGGGGCAGCGGCATCATTCAGCGCTCCGCCACTGCCGCCACCGTGAGCGGCCACAAGTACACCGCCGCTGAGGTGCAGTACTATTACAACAGCATCAAGAACATGTATCTCAGCTATGGCATTCTGGACAGCTCCACCAGCCCCAAGGACACCGTGGTGGACGAGGAGACCGGCGACACCATGTACGATCAGATGATCGACTCCGCCCTCACCTCCCTGGAACAGATCAGCGCCATCACCGACAAGGCGGAGGCGGACGGCTTTGTTCTGCCGGAGGCCTACGAAAAGGTGCTGCAGCAGAACATGGAGGATCTGGAGCAGACCTCGAAGGACCGGGGCTATGCCAGTCTCAGCGCCATGCTCCGGGGCAGCTACGGCACCTATATGACCAAATCCAAGATGGAGGACATCCTGCGCCGCTCCCTGCTGGCCACCGCCTACCAGGAGAGCATCCAGGACGGCTTTGAGATCAGCGACTCCGACCTGGAGACCTACTACACGGAGCACAAGGACGAGCTGGACACCTTCACCCTCACCACCTTTGTCTTCACCGCCAGCGTCTCCACCACCGATGACGAGGGCAACACCATTGAGATGACCGATGAGGAGAAGACCGCCGCCCTGGAAGAGGCCAAGACCGAAAAGAAGGCCAAGGCGGACGAACTGATGGCCAAACTGCAGGACGGAGAGGACGCCCAGGCTCTGGCGGATGCCTACACGGATGACCTGACCAGCAGCTCCATCTCCGATGCCCAGGTGGGCTCCTCCTTCTCCTCCTCCACCTACAGCGCCTGGGCCGTGGATGCCGCCCGCCAGGCGGGGGACATCACCCTCTCCGAACCGGAGCCCCCTGCGGAGGATGACACCACCGTCCCCACCTCCTACACCTACACCGTGGTCCGCTGGGAGGGCCGGGAGCGCATCGAGGACCCCACCAACAGCGTGCGCCACATTCTCATTGCCGCCGAGCAGGATGAGGATGCGGAAGAGCCCACCGAAGAGCAGTACGCCGCCGCCAAGGAGGAGGCCGAGGCCCTTCTGGAGGAGTGGAAGTCCGGCGATGCCACCGAGGAGTCCTTTGCCGAGCTGGCCATGCTCAACAGCGCCGACAGCGGTTCCGCCATGGACGGCGGTCTGATCCGTGACATCACGGAGGAGTCCTCCTATGTGGACACCTTCCGGGACTGGGCCACCGACCCCAGCCGCAAAACCGGCGACACCGGCATCGTGCAGAACACCGGCAGCTCCACCAAGGGCTGGCACATCATGTATTACATTCAGGACCGGCCCACCTGGATGCTCACCGCCGACAGTGCCCTGCGGGGAACCAAGTCTGACGAGTGGTTCACTGAGGCCACCGAGGGGTACGAGTCCACCCAGGGATTCGGCATGAAGTTTGTCTCCGCGTGATCTTTTCCATAATAAAGCGCCCCCGCTCCGAAGAGCGGGGGCGCATTTTGTCCCGGATCCGGGTTCTGTCAGCCCTGGGGGTGGTTTTTCTGATAGAGGCCCACCAGAGCGCTGGCCCCGATCCGGTCCGCACCGGCATCCAGCATGGCCTGGGCCTGTTCGAAGGTCCGGATGCCGCCGGCCGCCTTGATGCGCACGTCCGGGGAGATGTTCCTGCGGAAGAGGGCCACGTCCTCCACGGTGGCCCCGCCGGTGGAGAAGCCGGTGGAGGTCTTGATGAAATCGGCCCCGGCCATGGACACCACCCGGCACAGGGACTTCTTTTCCTCCTCATTGAAGAGGCAGGCCTCCACGATGACCTTGAGAATCCGGCCCTTGCAGGAGGCCTTCACCGCCTTGATCTCCTGGAAGACAGGCTCCCAGTCCCCCGCCTTGGCCAGCCCGATGTTGATGACCATGTCGATTTCATCGGCTCCGCCCCGGATGGCGTCCTCCGTCTCAAAGATCTTCACCTCCGGGCTGTTGTACCCGTTGGGGAACCCGATCACGGTGCAGATCTTCAGTCTGTTGCCCACGTAGCCCGCTGCCCGGCGCACATACCGGGGGGGAATGCAGACGGATGCGGTGTGGAAGGTCATACCCTCGTCGCAGATCACCTTCACCTGCTCCCAGGTTGCCGTAGGGGCCAGAATGGTATGATCCACCCGTCTCAGTATTTCCATTTGGTCCATGTGTAATTCTCCTTTTTTCCCAGGGGGACCCCGCTGCACAGGGTCCCGGCTTTCTGCAGTAGGCGGTATTCTACTCCCTTTTTCCCTCTTTGTCCAGTCCTTTTCCCCAAGAAAATGACTTCGGCGCCAAAGCTCCCTCCGGCGCCCCCCTCCCCCTCCCCTCCGGGAGGGGAGACACCTGCCAGGGGGCCATCCCCCGCCCGGAAATTCCGGGTTTGCAAATCCCCGGGTTCTGGGGTACAATACTTCCAGTGCCACCTTTGAAAGGAGACGGTTCTCTTGCCCGAATCTCTCATCCCCGGCAGCATTGTCTGCCTGTCCAGCCAGGCCGCAGACCGGCTGATCCGTCTGGACAACGGGGATGCCGCCCTGCTCTACCTCCACCTGCTCCGCACCGGGACCCCCTCCAGCCTCAAGTGGTCCAGCGACCGGCTTCAGGACGCCCTCACTCTCCTGCAGAAGGAGGGGCTGGCACCTGCCTCCTTCTCCCTGCCGGAACCTGCCCCCGCTCCGGACAACTCCCTGCCGCAGTACACCCAGGAGACCATCAACGATGCCCTTGCCGATCCCGCCTCCCACTTCTCCGGCCTCTGTGACGAGGTGGAGCGGATGCTGGGAAAGCGGCTGTCCGGCACGGACCTGAAGGAACTGTACCGGCTCTATGACTACATGAATCTCCCCCTGGAAGTGATCCTCATCGTGGTCAGCTGGTGCATCGAGGAGGAGGAGCGCAAATACGGCCCCGGCCACCGGCCCCGGGTGTCCGCCATCCGCCGGGAGGCCACCGCCTGGGCAAAGCGGGGCATCTCCACCGTCCAGCAGGCGGACGAGCACATCCGCCGCCTGTCCCATCTCCGGGACCGGGAGGAGGAGGTCCTGCGTCTGCTGGATCTGAAACCCCGTCCCCTTGTCCCCTCGGAGAAAACCTACATTGCCGGCTGGGATGACATGGGCTTTGACAACCAGGCCATCCGCATGGCCTACGAGCGCTGTGTGGCCCAGAAGCACGAGCTGAAGTGGAGCTACATGAACGGCATCCTCCGCAGGTGGCATCAGAAAAATCTCCACACCGGGCAGGCCATTCTGGCTGCGGAAGGAGATCCCGCCTCCCGCAGGGGAAAGGACACTCCGGCATCCGCCCCCGCCCGGCACTGGGAGCCGGCCCCCGCCCCCAAGGAGGACCCCTCTGCGGAGGAGGATATGGACCAGCTCCAGCTCCTGATGGAGCGCCTGCAGAGGGAGGAAGAGGAGGAGAGGAAACCCTGATGGACTACGATGAAAACATCCGCCACAAGGCCAACCAGCGGATTGAACTCCAGCGCCGGGAGCACCACCAGAACATCCAGCGGCTGCGGACCCAGGTCTGCCGGAAGGACCCCCGCATTCCCGAACTGGACCGGAAGATCCAGGCCAGCATGCACCAGGCCCTCTCCCTCACCCTGTCCAAAGACCCCGATGCCCGGGACAGGATCCTTGCCCTGCGCAACACCAATCTGGAACTGCAGCGCCAGCGGGCCGCCCTGCTGGCGGAGATGGGTCTGGCGGAAGACGCCCTGGATGACCGGCCCATGTGCCCCTACTGCAACGACACGGGGTGGGTCCACAGCACCATGTGCCGGTGCCTGCGCAGCCTCTGCGCGGAGGAACAGACCAGAGAGCTGTCCCGGCTGCTGGACCTGGGGGATCAGTCCTTCGATACCTTCGACCTGGGCTACTACAGCACCCAGGCCGCAGAGGGAAAGCGCTCGGACTATGAGACCATGAAACTGGTGCGGGATACCTGCCGGACCTACGTCAGCAGATTCGCCGGCAGCGCCATCCTGAACATGCTGTTCACCGGTCCCCCGGGCCTGGGCAAGACCTTTCTCTCCGCCTGCATCGCCCGTGAGATCTCCGGACAGGGCTACTCCGTGGTCTACGACACCGCCACCAACATCTTCCGCCAGTTTGATCTCAGGAAGTTTCAGTCCCGCACCGAGGAGGGGGAGGAGGGCCGCAGTGCGGTCAACCGCTATCTCAAGTGTGATCTGCTGATCCTGGACGACCTGGGCAGCGAAATGCTCACCCCGCTGGTGTCCGCTGCCCTGTATGAGGTGATCAACACCCGCCTTGTGGACCATCTGCACACCATCATCTCCACCAATCTGACCACCCAGGAGATCGCCTCCCGCTACACCCTGAAGGTGGCCTCCCGCATTCAGGGGGAGTACCAGGTGATGCACTTCTGCGGCACGGACATCCGCCAGCAGAAAAAGAGGGGAAGCAGATATGCCGAGGCCAGGCAGAGTCCGGAATCCTCCTCCTCCGGCCCGTGACGCCCCCCACCGGTCCAGAACCTTCAGCACCCCGGAAGACCTGTCCTCTTCCGGGGTGCCGCCCCATTCAGGGCCACAGGGCATCCTCCCGCAGGGGGAGCTGAAAGATGCACGCCACCCCACTCTCGTAGGGCCCCCGGGCCGCCGCCTTCCGGATCTGCTTCAGAGGTTTCTCCGCCCCCTCAAAGAGACGGCCCAGATAGCTCCACAGTTCCTTCATGTGGTACACCGTGCCCCGCTCGTTGTGAAAGGCCTCCAGATAGGTGTGATAAAGCTCATCGTGAAAGGCCCGCAGCCTGTCCCGGTCCGCCCCCGGTCCCCCCTTCGCCTTGCTCACCAGGGCCGGGTCCGCCAGCAGCCCCTGCCCGATCATCACCTGCTCCACCTGGGGGAACTCCTGCTGAAAGCCCCGGATTCCCCCCAGGGTCACCAGCCCGCCGTTGTAGCACACCGGCCCCGGGTAGCACTCCAGGGCCCGGGCAAAGGCATCCCGCCGCAGGGGACGGCGGTAGAAGTCCTCCCGCACCCGGGGATGGATGATGAGCAGGGAGACGGGGAAGCGCCTGAAGATCTCCAGCAGGCGGGGAAACTCCTCCGGGTCCCTCATGCCCAGGCGGGTCTTGATGGAGATGGCGCAGGGGGCTTTGGCGTAGATCTCCTCCAGCATGGGCTCCAGAACCTCCGGCGCGGCCAGCAGCCCGGCCCCCTTCCCCTTGGCGGTGACGGTGCCGGAGGGACAGCCCAGATTCAGATTGACCTCCCTGTAGCCCATATCCGCCAGAGCTCTGGCATACCACAGAAAGTCCCCGGCGTCCCGGGCCATCAGCTGAGGGACCGCCGCAAAGCCGGGGTTCTCCTCCGGCGCCACGTTGCGCAGATCTCTGGGGGTCAGAACCCGGTCATGGGTGGCGGTCACAAAGGGCATGTAGTACCGGTCCACCCCGGGAAAGTACCGGTGGTGAATGCGGCGGAACATGGCCCCCGTGATTCCCTCCATGGGGGCAAACAGATACTCCATTTCCTCTCCTCCTCCCGGGCACAGTCCTCCCCCCAGGTCCCCGGACCCCGTCCCGCCCGGGGAGGGAAGGCTCTGCTGTCCGGAACATGCAGTGCCGCCCATCCGGAACCCGGAAAGGCGGCACATCTGTATTTCCGGCCGGGATCCTCCCCGGCCTCACCCCAGGATCGCTCGGATCCTCTCCCCCACGATGCCCCCCAGCGCCTCCAGGCGGCAGGGGTCCACGGGGAGTTCCGGGTGCCGGTGAAAGGTCAGCCCGGATGGCATCGGTCAGAAGCCCTCCGGCATTGCGCAGGAAGTCCTGTCCCGGCCTGGGCCTGCACAGGCGGATGTACCGCTCCGGGAGGCCCAGCTGGTCCTCATCCGGTTCCGGAAAGAGGCTGCGGTTGTGATCATACACCGGGGCCATCTCCCGGATCTCCAGAGTTTGGGTGTCAGAGAGCACTCCGAAATTGCCGCAGTGGCGGTCCGGATTCAGGATGATGGCGTCCGGCACACACATGCATGCATGCGGCGAAAGGCATCCCCGCTTCCCATCCCGGAAAACCAGGCCGGCATCCCCCATGGCCTTCGGAAAGGGGGCGGCATACAGGGAGACCTGCCCCCAGGTCAGGGAGGAGCCGGCCTTTCGCACCCGGAAGGTGTCGTTCAGGGACAGGGCGTGGGAGACGGCCAGAAAGCCCTCCAGCTCGTCGCAGCCCCACCGCTCCAGCAGCTTCCGGATATGCTGGCGGTGGTACGGTGCCCTTCTCCCCTCCAGAAACCCGGCCAGGGTCCATACCCCATGGGCCGCAGGTCCGTATGCCACCGCGCCTCCACGAATTCCGGCTCCCCCAAGTCCGGGCCCTGTCCGCCCCGCCGTCTCTCCCCCCAGGGGGAGAGAC
>CAYXVN010000075.1:0-12253 GCA_964468565.1 uncultured Oscillospiraceae bacterium
ACGCCGCCAGCGTTCATCCTGAGCCAGGATCAAACTCTCAATAAAATGGTATCCAAACAGCCTTCCGGCTGCTCAAATCATCCTATCGAAGCTCAATGCTGTGCTTCTTCAAGATCTCTGCTCGCGTCTTCACGCGATTCGAATTGACGTTGTTCTTCCGGTCCCCCTCCCGGGGTCCCGAACAACCTCACCTTCTGGTGCTTCTCGTTTGTCACGTTGTTTAATTTACAAGGTGCACACCGCTGTCTGAAACAGCTGGTTCTGTCTGCGGCTCCCCCGGATGTCCGGGCTTCCCGCCGGCAGCCTGAAGAGAATACCACAGCCCGGCGGTGGCTGTCAAGCACTTTTTTCACAAAAACCGAAAATTTGTTTCCGGTCCCCGGCCCGGGATGATTTCCCCCTGCTGCCCCGGTCTTCGGCAGCGGGATTCCCTCTGGGGAGAGAGGCCTGTGGCATTCCTCCCGAGAGGGATCTGGGCTGCTACAGGGCGGGGGAATCAGTCCCCTGCCCCGGGTTGCCCGCTTATCCTAGCAGAGGGCCAGGACCATGTCAACGGGAAAATTCACGTATTTTTGCGATTTGGTCATTCTGCACAGCCCACCGGGGTGAGAAGGCCTGGGGGAAGGTGGATGTGCCCGGTGCCGGGAGAGCCGGAGTGCCCCCCGGTGAAAGCCCTTCTGTTCCAGAGGGCCTGGCCGGGATGAGGGGGGAGGAACCCGGCGGGAGCGGTTTCCTTCGCTCCTGCCGGCTGGGGAAAAACAGGAACCCCGTTCCCGGGGTTCCTGTGAGAGGGGCCGGTCAGTCGAAGAGGCTGAACTGCTCCAGGGTGGGGGTGATGCTGATCTGAAATTCTGTCCGCCGGGGCTGCAGGGGGCTGTTCTCCGGCTGGATGAGCAGGCCGTAGGTCTCCGTCTCCCGGAAGGTCTGGTTTTTCAGACTGAAACGGAGGCTGAAGGTCCGGCCCTGGATATCCTCGCTGGTGCGGTCGGCGATGAGCCGGTGGGTGTCGGAGACGGGGTGGCCCTTCCGGTCTGCAAAGTAGATCAGATAGGTGGCGGCGGTGCGGTTTCCCACAACGGGCTCCAGCTGGTAGAACTCCAGGGTGAAGACCTGGCTGGTGATCTTTCTGGTGGTGGAGAGGAGAAGGACGGAGACGGGGTGGCTCTCAAAGGCGGAGGGGTTCTCCTCATATTCCCGGCTGCCGGTGCGCACATAGCGGAAGCTGAGCACAGGTACAGTCATCTCCTGGAGGCTGGCCCCCCCGGAGACCAGGTTCCCGTGGGGCTGCCCCGCCAGGCAGAAGGTCTCGGGGGGCGTGAAGACGGTCCAGGGGGAGCTGACCCCTCCCAGTGGCCTGGCCGGCAGCAGGGAGGCTCTGGCCTCCCGGGCCAGCACATGCCTGGGCCCCCGCTGGATGGCCTCCCGCTCCTCCGGGGGACCCTCTTCCGGCAGAGGGTCCCGGGTGGCGAGAAAACCGTGATCTGAGGTGATGAGGATCTTGTGGCCCCCCATGCGGGTGGTGATGGTCTTTACCAGATCGGTCAGCTCCCGGATGGTGGTGCTGCAGTCGGCAAAGAGATCCGGCCTGCCGGAGGCCTCCCGGATGCGCTGGGGGATGTGGAGGATCCAGATGAGCTTACGGCCCCGGATGAGGGCGGTGCGCTCCTTCCCCTTCATGGCCATCAGGCCGTCCCAGGTGACGAAGGCGCTGTCCGGACGGGCTGCGGTCAGGACGGCCTCGGGATCTGCGGTGGAGACGCCGTCGGCAGAGATGTTCAGGTCCCCGTCCAAAGCCAGTTCCCGGTGCGGCAGCAGTGCCGCCAGGCCGAAGGGGTCCGCCGTGGGGAGCACCGCCAGGCAGGCGTCCAGCCGGATGGTCCCCCGGATCTCCTGCTGGAGCTGGTCCCGGAGGGAGACGGCCTCCTCGTAGCGCAGGGAGCGGGAGACGATGACGAAGGTGCGGGTTCTGGACTCCGCCACGAACCGGCGGAAAAACTCCCCCTGACCGGGGAGATCCGGAACCGTGCCGTACTCCTTCAGGGCGGGAGCGGCGGCCCTGGTCCAGGCGGAGCCCGCCTCCCGAAGGAACCAGCGGCTGTAGAGATCCTCCACTACGGCGGCCACCGGATTCAGATCCCGGAGCAGGGCGGGCTCGTTCAGCTCCCGGGTCTGGGCGCAGGCCAGGTGGAACCGGCGGTAGATGAGATCCGCCCCGTGAAAGACGGTGAGATACTCCTCCCAGATGGCCTGGGGGGTCTCCCCCTGGTAGCCCTCCGCGTGCTGCCGGTAGAAGTCCTGGAGGGCGGCGGTCTGGATGAGGGCCTCGTAAAAGGGGCGGACCGGGCGGTAGAAGGCACAGGTACGGCGCTTTTCCGCCAGGGCGGTGATGCGCTGGGGGTCGATGAGGTGGTTGGAGATGTCCACCATAAGGTGGTGGAGGATGAGCCGGTTGATACAGGGAAAGAGTTCCGTGTCCGCCAGGGCCTCCGGGTCCAGGGCCTCCAGATGGGAGGGGAGGTCCAGCGTCCGTTCCACCCACATGGCGATGTCCGCCAGAGAGGAGGCGGCATCGCTGTGGATCCAGTCGGAGAGGAAGTCGTAGCAGAAGCTCTGGCAGGGCAGGCAGATCAGGCCCTGGAGATCTGCGGTCCAGGACAGATCGTTCTGGGGCAGGGTGCGGGAGGCGGCGGTGAGAAGGATGTGACATGCCAGGGTGCCCAGATCCGGGCTGTCCGAGGTGTAGCCGGTGGCCTGCTCTGTGGCCTGCCAGAAGGCGGGGGCCGCCTGGTAGAAGAGGAACTTTCCGTAGATCCGGTTGCTGTCCAGGTCCAGACCGGCGGAGAGGACGCAGCGGAGAATCTCCTCCAGGGAGGCCCGGTCCGCGCCGCACAGCTGGGAGAGCACCGCCAGGTGAAGCTGCCCGGCATCCCGGGGAGGTTCCGGAAGGGCGGCGATGTTCATGCGCCGTTCCCGGGAGGCGAAGAAGAGGCGGTAGTGGCGGACGGTGCTGCGCAGCTGCTCGGTGAGAGGCAGGTTCATCTCATCCATCCAGGTGGAGGTGAGATCCGCCTGGAAGCTCTCACTGTAGAGCTTCACATCCAGCAGCCAGTCGTCGTCCGGGGAGGCGTAGCTTAAGGGGCAGTAGAGCAGGTAGTTGGAGTCCGGGTCGTCCACTGCCAGGAGCTTCTTGATGGAGAAGGAGTTGGAGCCGGTGAGGACCGCCAGCCTGGCATTCTCCAGCCGGATCTGGGGCAGGCACTCCTGAAATTCCCCCTCTTCGTCATACCAGACCACGATGCGCCGGGTGTAGAATTCCGGCAGGGGCCGGGCGAACATGCGGTTGAGATCGGAGATGAGTCTGTCGGTCTGCATGGTCTTCCCTCCCCCGCTATTTCAGTCTGGCCAGAACACCCTGGAGTTTTTCATAATTGGCCCGTACGCCGTCGTCCAGATTGAGATGGATCATGGCGTCCGCCAGGTGGTGGATTTTCTCCTCATAGATCCGGACTTCGTCGCTCTGGCGCTGCAGGTGCTCCATCCGGCGGGTGAGATTCGCCCGCTCAGGTCCCGCCGAGAGGGCGATCTGCCGGCGCAGCTCCTGCATGGCGGTGCGGTAGCGGGACTGCTGTTCGTGGATGTAGTCCGTGCGGATGCGGGCCAGGGTCAGGGGGTGATAGCGGTGCAGGTAGATCAGGCACTTGAAGCCGTTCTCCCTGCCGCTGTCAAAGAGCCAGTAGATGGGGCGGCGCTGGTAGGTCTTCAGGTGGTCGGTCCAGAACCCCTGGAGGAAGTAGCGGCGGATCACCTGGCGGGAGGGACCTCTGCCCCCCAGGGCCGTGGCGATGAAGTCCAGGTTTTCCTCCAGGGTCTCCTCCCCGTACACCGCCCGCACCCAGCGGGTGATCTGGTTTGTGATGTCGCTCTGGAACCAGTCATCGTCCCCGATGGGGATCACGTTGTCCAGAACCGGGGTGAAGGAGCCGTAGCGGAAGGGATTGAAGTCCCCTCCGGCGAAGAAGAGACCTGGGGTATCCAGAGAATAGCGCCCGAAGAGGCAGCCCACCGCATAGGAGAGCAGGGAGCGGATGTCCCGGCCCAGATCCGCCCGGCGGATGGTGATGTCCTCATCCTTCACTTCCGGAGAGATGGCCCCGGTGAGGCCGTAGGAGCGGATGAAGATCCCGTTCAGTTCCTCCTCGTTGCGCTTCATGCGCCGGAAGCGCTCCTCGCACTGGGCGGACCAGGTCTGGAAGGCATCCGCGATGCGGGTGCACCCCTTCTGAACCAGGGGGTGGCGGCCAAATTCCCAGGAGACCTCAAAGGAATCCCAGTCCTGCTTGGCCAGAAAGACGGTGTCCTCCACCAGGGGGGCCAGATTCTCCTGGACCCGCCGGGCAGGCAGGGTGGCCAGGGTGCCGTTGTGGTAGTGGAGGCCGGGGCAGCAGATGTCCAGGTAGGTCTGGAAGACGGGGGAGTTGAAATAGGCCAGGCACCAGGCCAGGTCCTCCGGCCTGTTGGGAAAGAAGGTGGGGCCGGTGACGTTGAAGGTGAAGCCGGCGGGGACATAGCGGGCGGCAAACTTGCCCGTGGTGAGATCCGACCAGGTGATGCCGGGATGGAAGAAGAAGCGGACATTCTGGATCCGGGACCGGAGTTTTCCCCGGCTGTCCGTAAAGCCACGGATCTCCTCCCCCCGGTCGGCCCAGTTGATCACATAGTCCTGGTTGCCGTACCAGCGGCGGTAGGGGCCCCCCTTGCTGTGGGGCACCCACATGCCCTCCTCCGTGTCCTCCTCAGTCTCGCAGTCAAAGAGGATGTCCGGAAAGCTGACCTCATGCCAGAGACGGAGGAAGCGGTCGTTGTCCCCGGTGACAATCCCCTGGAGGGGACGGCCGTAGGAGCCCACGCTGGTGACCCAGCGGAAGGACTCCAGGACGGGGGTGCTGATCCAGTAGGAGAGGAGCGAGCCGGGAATGCGGGTGAAGATGTCCTGGGGGACGGTGTAGCGGCTGTCTCCGGAGAGGTACAGGGCCTCCTTATCCTGGGGTGTGGCGGCGTTCACCAGCCGGGCGTAGGTTCCGCTGGCCCCGGGGAGGGGGCAGTTGCGCAGCACGAAGCTGGTGGTCTGCACCACCTCTCCGCCGATGTCCTCAAAACACCGGGACCCCAGGTGGGCCATGCTCACAATGTGGTGGTTGAGCAGGAGCTTTTTGCGCAGGCCGGTGTAGGAACTGAGAAACATCCAGGTGTGCTGGGTCAGCATGGCCTGGCAGCCTCCCGGGGAGGTCAGCTGGGCGCAGCGCTCCAGAAACACGGCGTAGAGATCCGTGCGGGAGAGAGGGAAGTGTTCCTTCACATAGGCCTGAAGAACGGGACTGCCGTTGCTGATGGCCATGTAGGGCGGGTTGGTGACGGTGACGTCAAACCGCCCCGCCAGGATGCGGCCGGTCTGGAGGAAGGGGATCAGGGATTCCACCACCTCGTCCCGCAAGGGGCAGTCCGGATCCTCCGCCATCTCCCGTGCCCGGTACAGGAGGGCGTCAAAGCGGACCGGGCGGACCAGACAGATGGAGCCGTACTCCCGGGCACCCCGGAGGTCCTCCAGCAGAGACTGAAGCTCCCGCTCCAGCTGGGGGTTCCCCTGGAGAAAGGCGCGGATGAGTTCGGGGGAGAGGGAGTCGCTGTCCCGCACGGAGTAGATGTTGGGACGGATCCCCCGGGTGAGAATGCGCCGGTCGTACTGCCTGGCCTTCATCATGACGGCAAAGTAGGCCAGCTGGGCCGCCCGCTCGTCGATGTCCAGGCCGAAGAGATTGACTTCCAGGATGCGGCGGGCGGCATCCCGCTGGCTCCAGCCCTGGGAGGTGTAGATGTCCATGAACAGATCAAAGGCCTCCACCAGGATGTGGCCGCTGCCCATGCAGGGATCCAGGAAGGTGGTGTCCACGAAGGGGAGGCCCTGGGCCTGCCGGGCCCGGCGGCTCTCCAGATCCCGCAGAACCTGTTCCCCCTCCGGGGTCTGGGGGGCATCCTCCATATAATAGGTCCAGCCGCTGCGCAGCCGCTCCCCCCGGTCCACCTCTTCTCTGCCCCAGGGGCCGTAACGCAGTCCGGTGAGGAAGATCCGGCCCAGGGAGTTCTCCACCATGTAGCGCACCAGCCAGTGGGGGGTGAACAGCTGGGTGATGGCGGGCAGTTCCACCCCGCTGACCTTGATGTTCCGGGCGATCTGGGAGAAGACCCGGGTCTTGAGTTCCGAGTTGTAGTACTGGTAGAGCCAGCCCAGGATCTGCACCTGGTCCTTCCAGTCCTCCTCCGGAATGCGGGTGACCATCTGCTCGATGACACTCCCCTCCCGCAGCAGGTGGTCCGGCAGCAGGAGCTCGGTGAAGTCCTGGATCTTCTGGAACATCCCCGGCAGTTCCCGGCTGAGGGCGTTGCACTGGGTGATGAGCAGGTAATTGAACAGGTCCTCCATGCGGCTCTCCTGGTGAAGCTGAACCACGATATCCGGATTCAGCCCCGGCAGGTCCAGGTCCAGGGCCTCGGAGAGGATCTGAGGCTGAAAGCAGTTGTGCTCGTCCGTAAAGACCCGGACGTGACTTGGCAGGTAGCCGTTGACCTCCATGAAGCGCAGGGCGCAGAAGCGGTTGAACCAGGTGTAGGAGACCTCCTCCATGACCTGGGACCAGGAACTGCGCTCCACCTGGGCGATAAGGGCCCGGCGCTGCTGCTTCTGAACCGGTGTCAGCAGGATTCCATGGATGCTGTCGGCGTCGGCATCCACGGTGGCGTCGGCAGCCACACCGAACTGCACCGCCTTACGGCTGACCCGCTCCAGCAGTTCGTTGCGGGCCCACACGGCGTATTTTCGGATTACGGTTTTATCCATGAAAGCGCGGCCCCGGCCATGGGCGGGGCGCACCGTACACCTCCTTCAGGTCTGTCAGCTCAGGCGGATGCCGTCGCATTCGTTCAGCAGCTGCCGCATCTGGCTGCGGACAGTTTCCAGGTATGCGTCAATGTCCGCTTCGCTTCGCAGCGTGCGGGCGGGAAAGACCGCCTGGCGGTACAGGGGCCGGATCTCCTCCCGGCGGCTGCCCTCGGTCTGCGCCCCCTCCCTGCGGGGGGCCGGGGGCTCCATGCGCTCCATGACGGCGTCTTTATAGGCCCAGATGGGGGGCACCAGACCGTCCAGCAGGGCCAGGGAGGTCAGCTCCTCCACCCGCTGCTTCTGGGTGGCGAAGAAGGCATCCGCCGCATCCGAAAGATCCCGGCCCATGGAACTGTGCCGGCCGGCGCAGTGGATCTCCTCCATGCACTGCCGGATGATTTCCAGCACCTCCTCCCGCTTGTTGTCCAGCATGGTGCTGCGGGCGGTGGTGACGGTGGCCATGAGGGCGGGCAGCCGGGGGATGCTCCGGTAGGTGGCGGCGCTGTCCCGGCCGGGGGTGACCACCAGACGGATCTGGCTGAGGGCATTGTAGGCGCCGGGATCCCGGCTGATGTAGTCCCGGTCCTCCTCCAGCTCTGCCACGAAGCGGACTGCGGCATCAAACAGATCCACCTGGGTGCTGAAGAAGCTCTCCACCGGCTGCATGTCCTCCCGGGAATCCTCCAGGTCCTGCCGGCGCAGCAGCAGGTGCTCCAGGAAGGCGGCGTGGTCCTCCGCCTGGGAGAGAATGTCCTCCAGCAGGTGGACGCTCTCCTCCACCAGAGGCCGGTCCGGATAGCGGTGGCCCGGGTACCGGGCCAGAAGGGCCCGGTGGTTGGTGAGACGGGCCGAGAGGTGCCCCACCAGGAAAGCATGCAGGTCCTCCTCCTGGAAGGGTACATCCATCACATCAAAGTACTCCCGGGCAAAGGCCCGGACCTGGCGGATGCGGGCGGAGGACACAGGCTGGAGCAGCGACACCGTTACCTTGCCCATCTCCGTCTTGCGCCGCAGCAGGTCCGGCAGGCGGGGGCTGCTGCGCTCCACAGGCTGCCCCTGATACTGGAGGACGATCCGGCGCCGGACCAGGAGAAGAGCGGTGACGGCGGCAACATCCAGATCCTTCCACCCGTAGGGAATGGCCTGGTACCGCTTCTGCAGGTCTGCCATGGTGGTGAGGACGTGGCTGCGGGACTGGGCCTGGAGAAAGTCCTCCATGGCGGAGACGGCCCCCCGGTTGCCCGGGAAGGAGCCGGGCTCTCCGGAGAGAATGTCCTGCAGCTCCTCCGGGGTGGAGATGGGGCTGTCCACCAGGCTGAGCTGGGCGTACACGTGGGAGACCAGATATTCCATGGCCTGATCCAACAGGGAGCGGGCATCCCCCCTGCGCAGGGTCAGCTTCTCCCCGTTGGTCCAGAAGGCGCCCTCCTCAATGGCCTGCCGCAGCTGGGCCCGGGAGGCGGCCTCGTACTGGCTGGCCCGCTCCTGCTGGGCGGCGATGATGTCCTGGATGGTCCGGGGCAGCTGGGCCACATTCTGATGGCGCACGTAGGTGCGGATCTTCAGCGCCTTCTCCAGGGATTCGTAGTAGGGGGTGTCCCCCAGTACCACCGTGAGCTGGTCCGATGGGGAACTGGCCAGACGGGCCTGCTGCTTCTCCAGGGGGTCCCCGGCGGTGGTGAGGAACTGCAGCCGCATGCCCCCGGTGAGGGACCCGATGGGCTTGCCGTCCACCAGCTGGTCGAAGGGGAAGACGCTGCCGGCGAAGGTGCAGCGGCGGGAGGGGTAGATCTGCCCGAAGAGCATGCGGGCGAGGCCGGTGCGGATGCTGTCCGCATCCACATGGGTATCCGCAATCTCCCGCTGGATGTCCTGCTCCTCGTCCGTGAGGAAGCAGTAGAGGTTGTCCCCGGAGCGGGTGATGTAGTTCTGGCTCATGAGCCGGTCCAGGGAGGCGGCCAGCTTCTCCCGTCTGGCGATCTTGTCCATGTGGATGCTGTCCGCCATGAGAATGACCAGGTTGTCCAGGGAGGCGGGGATGTCGTTCACGTAGCGGATGAGGTAGAGGAGTTTGAGGATGTCCACATCTACGGGCTCCAGCCCCGAGTGAGACCGTGAGGCCCGCTCAGCGCGCTCAATCACATTGCGGATGGAGCTGTCCAGAAAGGTGTGGACCGTATCATAGAAGAGGTAGAAGGGCACCAGAGCCCGCTGGTCCTTCTTCTGCACCTGCTGGGCAGCCTCCTGAAAGCCGGAGAGCATGGAGCGCTCTCCCCCGGAGAGATGCTTGCCGGAGTTGCCGTGGCGGCGGATCTCCGCAAAGACCTTCTGCATGAGGATGAACTGGTAGGGCACAAAGGGGTAGTCCATGGCGAATTCCCCCTTGCCGGAGTAGCCCTTGATGTCCAGCACCGAGTTGGAGAAGGAGAAGAGATTGCGCAGGGCGGGTTCCTCCCGCTCGTAGATCCGCCTCAGCTGCCGGTCCGCCTTGGTGGTCTTGAGCAGAATCCGCTTCTGAATCACCTCGTCCACGGAGGAGGAGGAGAGGCTGAGCTGGGTGTGGAAGCGGGCCTGAATCCGGGAGAACTCATCCGAACGCACCCGGATGATCTCATCGATGGCCTCCTGGCCGGTGCAGATCACCCACACCTTGCCTCCGCACTCGCTGCCGATCTTCTCCAGGAGGGACTGGAGGTTCAGCAGCATGCTGGTGTCCGTGCCCACGAACTGACCCACCTCATCCGCCAGAAAGATCAGGCGGAAGTCATCCGGCCTGTCTGCCACATACTCCCGGATGTCGCTCACCAGCATGGCGATGCTCAGCTCCGTACTGGTCCGGTCGTGGAACCAGGCCTGGGCGTCCCGCTCCGTCATGTCCAGAACCTCCATCAGGGTGGGCACCACGTAGCGCCCGTTGAAGGCGAAGACACGACGCTGGCTCTCCCAGGACAGACCCCGCTTTTCCTGAAAGACCCGGCGGAACTCCTCTGTCTTTCCGCACTGGTCGATGTAGCGCTCCAGCATGGCCACCTTCAGGTTCTCCCCGTAGAATCCCAGGTGATTGTAGAACATCTTGGCGAAGACCCGCAGGACGCTGGTGCGGTTCTTGTCCCCCACGTTCTCGATGTCGATGTTGAAGAGGATGGTTTCCGCCGGGGTGCGGGTGGAGTTCTCAATGAGCCGGAAGAGGTCCGGGTCCTGGCTCAGCTTCCCCTGAAAGCGGTCAACTGTCCGCACACCGGAGATGGTGCGGTTGGACAGCAGATAGGAGAGCATCTTCAGGAAATGGGATTTGCCGGAACCGAAGAAGCCGGAGATCCACACCCCGATGTCTGCGGTGGGCTCCTGGAAGGAGGCCTCGTAGAACTGGAAGAAGGATGCGAAGTGGCGGTTCAGTTCCCGGGTGATGACGTACTCCGTCACCTCGTTCCAGATCACTTCGTCAGCAGACTGATCCACTTTGATGACCCCGTTGATTTTGCGGTTGATGTCCTGCTGGAACATGTCAGCGATCAGCATGGATTGTGAAACCTCCTTTTGCCTACAGGACCCGGAAGGCCCGGTAGTAGTCGTGGGGTGCCAGCCGGTTGAAGAGCCTGGTGCGGTAGCGGTCGAACTCTCCGGGGTACAGCACCAGGATGGGGGTGTCCGGGAACCGGGGCTGCATGGCTTCCAGCAGGGTGTGGATGCGGATGAAGGGGTAGACCTCCCCTACCCCGGTGAGAAGGAGCACATCGCCGGAGCGGAAGGAGTCCGGCTCCATCTTCTCTACCAGCGCGCGGGTGTCCACTGCGGAGCGCAGCTGGTCCAGCAGGAAGTCCCTGCCGTCCATCTCCTCCATGTCCGGGATCGCCTCGGTGATGGCCATGTCATCGCAGATGGAGAGAAAGAGCCGGAAGAGGTTGCAGACCACAACCCGGCAGCACAGGTCCTCTGCCTCCTGCAGAGAACGGACAAAGGCCCGTACCTGCATCTCCTCTTCCGGGGCGTAGCAGAAGATCCGGATGTTCACCTCATTGCTGAGGCCGCGGCCCTCCAGGAAGTCCTCAGACTGAATCAGATCCCACAGGCGGTCAAGGCGGGTTTTCAGCTTTTCCATTTCCGGGCCTCCTTATATAAAAGGTAGCAGGCTGCGCTCATGTGCGGTGGCCGGGTCACAGGGAATACCCGGGAGGGGCCAGGTCCCTCCGGGCTGCAGGTCTGAAACCGCAGGGAGTCTGCACAGTTTCGCCAGACCGGGGGTCTATCCCCGGAATGCCGGATCGGCAAGCCGGCGGCGGATTCCTCATGCTGGTCCGGCATAGGACCGAAAGGGCGCAGAAGTCCCCGGCAGAGAAGCGTCTCAGGCCCGACTGCCTTCCAGGTGCTGCGGATGTGGCCTCCCATGGTACGGATCCGAGGGCTGTGAGGCAGGCCGGAACCAAACCAGAGTAACTATAGCACAAGACCGGGAAGGATGCAAGCCCCACCGGAGAAACCGGATTCCTTCCTCGATGACCCATACAGGTGGCCGGTGTGCAGGGTCCTGGTCTGTAAGACTTCCCGGACATATCGGCTGTTCTCCCCCGCCCTGTGTCGTACCGACACAACCGGAGACGCATCCGGAGGGACTGGAGCAGCCCTGGGGTCAGAGAGAATGCCCGGATGGGGCACCCTGGTTTCAGGGGGGTCAGGTCAGACTGGAAATCCAAATGGAGGGAATTCTCTGAGAAGCAGGTGGAGCCGGAAGACGGCGGATCAGACAGATCTGCCATCCCCGACTTATTCTTCACTGCGAGAACAGGATGGGCCTGACGACACATCCGGAAGCTCCTGCGTACAGAACCCCTCGCGTTGCGCGGTATGGCGGTGCTGGGATGGTTCCGCTTCGGGGTGTTTCTCTTCCCGCTGCTGCGCCTGAATCTGGGCTTCGCTTTTCTGATGCGGTGTTGCGATGACATGACGTTTTGCAGATATGGCTGGCAGATACCCTTGCTGTGAAGGGCGAAGAACGTGCGAGCTTACAGGATGAGATGTGTGTCCGGACGACACAAGGGTGCTGTTGTGGGAGGGCCTCTCCCGGAACCGGACGCGGGGTGGCAACGCTCAATGGATCTCCAGCCAGGTGACGTGCAACTGTCTGTCTCAAGGATATGCCCGACAGACCGGAGATTCAGGCTGCTGGATCTCCCCTGGAGACAGTTTCTGTCTGCAGGGTAGCAGAAAGAGCGGCGGATGGGTGGACAGACAGATCTGCGGATCTGTCGCTGCTGCCTGATTCACTGTGAGAGCAGGATGGTGTCGTGACGACACAGCTGGAAGTTGTTGCATACAGAACTC
>CAYXVN010000076.1:0-12178 GCA_964468565.1 uncultured Oscillospiraceae bacterium
TTCACAGAACGTTAACACTATTGTGCGCCTTTTGGGAACTGTCAATGAACCCCTTGAATAAAAGGTCCCCGGACTCTCCGAATCTGGAGCTTCCGGGGACCTTCTGTATCCCGGTAAAAAAACAGGAGCCGCGGCTGCGGCCCCTGTCCTCTGTACTTTATTTTTTCCAGCTGCGCACCGGTGCATCCGGTTCCGGTCCCGGCCGGAGGTACTCCATCACATGCCCTCGTAGATCGCCTTCATGGCCTTGAAGGTCATGTAGCAGTCCAGCTTGCTCACAACCTCAAAGGGGGCGTGCATGGACAGAACCGGCACACCGGCGTCCAGGGTATCGATGTTGCGCCCGGCCAGGAAGGCCGCCACAGTACCGCCCCCGCCGCCGTCCACCTTGCCCAGCTCCGCCATCTGCCAGGCCACCCCGTTCTCATCCAGCACCCGGCGGACCGCAGCCACCAGCTCCGCAGAGGCATCGGAAGAACCGCTCTTGCCCCTCACGCCGGTGAACTTGCTCAGACCCACGCCGTAGTTCAGAAGCGCGGAGTTGCGCTTCTCATAGACATCCGGGAAGTTGGGATCATAGGCTGCCGTCACGTCAGCGGACAGGCAGAAGGAGTGCTCACAGCACACCCGGGGCAAAACATTCTGGGCCTCACACAGATCGGCCATGAAGGTATCAAAGGCCTCCGACTCCATGCCGCTTACGCCGCTGGAACCCACTTCTTCCTTGTCCGCCAGCAGGCACACCGCCGTGCGCTCCGGGGTCTCCAGCTGCAGCAGGGCCGTCAGGGCGGCATAGCCGCACACCCGGTCATCCTGGCCGTAGGCGCCGATCATGGAGCGGTCAAAGCCCACCTCCCTGGCCCGGAAGGCGGGAACGGCGCTCAGCTCCGCGGAGAGGAAGTCGCTCTCCAGGATGCCGTACTTGCGGTTGAGCAGCTCCATCACTGCGATCTTCACCCGCTCCTTGTCCTCATCGTCCTCCAGGGGCCGGCTTCCGATCAGAATGTTGAGGTTCTCTCCGGGGAAGGCATCCGCCAGGGGCTTCTTGGACTGCTCCCCCGCCAGGTGGGGCAGCAGGTCCGTAATGGTGAAGACAGGATCTCCTTCCCCATCGCCGACGGAGACCCGCACCACTTCCCCGTTCTTCAGGGCCACCACCCCGTGAATCTCCAGGGGCAGGGCCACCCACTGGTACTTGCGGATGCCGCCGTAATAATGGGTCTTGAAGAAGGCCAGTTCGTCCGACTCATACAGAGGGTTCTGCTTGAGATCGATGCGGGGGGAGTCAATGTGGGCTGCGCCGATGTTCACCCCTGCGTCCAGAGGCTTGCGGCCCAGAACCGCCAGCATCAGGGATTTCCCCCGGTTGTTCCGATACACCCGGTCCCCTGCCTTCAGGTCCATGCCCCGCTGCCAGGGCCGGAATCCCGCTGCCTCCGCCAGGCGGATGGCCTTTTCCACACACTCCCGCTCCGTCTTGCCGGCATCCAGAAACTGCATGTACCCTTTGCAGTATGTCTCGATGCCCTCCCGCTCTGCCGGCAGGATGATGTCATAGCCATTCCTGCGCTCGTAGAGAAGAGCCTTTCTCAGCTCCTCCCCTCGGGTCATTTCCTTATCGTCCAAACGAAAAACCTCCTCGAATGCAATTCATCAGACCTGCTGTCCCTCTCCCTGCTCTGCCAGAATGGTCTTCAGCACTGCCCGGGCCTGAAGGGCAAACTCCTCCGCCGAGGGTGCCTCATTGACAAGGGCGTACCGGCAGCGCTCCAGAAAGAAGGAGTCCTGCTGCTGGGCCTCCACCCGTGCCCGGGCATAGTCCTCCGGAATGCCCTCCCGGGCCATGATGCGCCTTATCCGCACCTCCGGGGGAGCCGTCACAGCCAGGGTGGTCTGGCACAGCCGGTCCGCCCCGCTCTCAAAGAGGGCAATGGCATCCACCGCCCCCAGAGCCCTTCCCCGGCGGCGCTCCTGCTCCAGCCGCAGTTCCAGTTCCTCCACCACCCGCCGGTGGGCAATGGCGTTGAGATCCGCCAGGGCCTGGGGATCATGAAAGACCACGGCTCCCAGCTTCCTGCGGTCCACACTGCCGTCCGGGCCGGTGAGAGGACCGAAGCGCTCCTCCAGGGCATGCCGCAGACTCTCATCGCCGGCAAGCAGCTGGTGATAGACCTGGTCCGCATCCAGGACAAATCCGCCCATCGCGCGGATCTCGTTGAGAACGGTGGTCTTGCCAGCCCCGGTGGGGCCGGTGATCCCGATGACAAACATAACCGCGCCTCCTCTCCCCACGGCGCCGCCGGGTTCCTGGAGCATCCACCCTGGAAATACACAAAAAGGGTGAACCTCCGGAAAACACCGGCAGCGCGCCTCCTGCGGGGTTCCGGTTCACGGGTCAGGCCGGACTTCTGCCCGGCCCACACACCCGGATGCCGGTCCGGCTATTCTAGCACCGGATGTGGGAAAAGAAAAGGAGTTTCCAAGGTCAGTCCTCAAATATTAACGGTATCTTAACAGGTAATAATTTCCGCTTCCTAGGGAATGCTTCCTGTTCTCTCCGGTTCTCTGACCTCCGACGCAGGAGAGACCCGCCCCGGGGAGGGGCTGCTCCGACCTTCCCATATGGCCAGAAATGGGAAGAGTGTCCGCTACTGGCGGACACTCTTCCGGGAGATGCGGATGATATGAAATCCGGCGGCCTTGTTCAGCCGGTTGGACACCGCCAGACCCAGTCCGTCGGGATCGGGACACTGGGCCCAGATGGCGGGAACTGAAGTGTGGTCAAAGGCCCGCAGGGCGTCAAAGACCCGCCTGGCCTGCTCCTCCCGGTCCCCCACAGATCCCAGATCCTGCACGATCCGGCCCTCTGCGGCAAAGCGGGGGAGGTATTCGTGAAAGCAGATGATGCCGTCCTCCGGCCCCGCATGCTCCTCCAGCCAGGCGGCGCTGCAGTCCGGGTCGCCGCTGAGCACCGTCACCGGCGCTTTGGGCGCGTAGTGGCGGTACTTCATGCCGGGAGCCCGGGGCCTCTCCCCGGCCCCCATCAGGCGTCTCACCGCAGGGTCCACCGCCACCTCCCCCAGAACCTCCTCCAGTTCCTCCAGGGTCACTCCCCCGGGGCGGAGCAGGCGGGGAGGCGTAACGGTCAGGTCCACAATGGTGGACTCCACCCCCACCCGGCAGGGTCCCCCCTCCACGATGGCCTCGATGCGCCCGTCCATGTCTTCCCGCATATGCTGGGCCGTAGTAGGGCTGGGCCGGCCGGACAGGTTGCCGGAGGGGGCCGCCACCGGGACCCCGGCCCGCTCCAGAATGGCCCGGGTCACCGGGTGGTCCGGACAGCGCATGCCCACCGTGTCCAGTCCCGCCGTCACCACATCCGGTACGATGGGGTTCCGGCGCAGAATCAGGGTCAGGGGTCCCGGCCAGAACCGCCGGGTCAGGTCCCGGGCGGCGGGGGGCACATCGCAGCAGAAGCGCTCCAGCCAGTCTGCCGAGGGCACATGGAGGATCAGGGGGTTGTCCTGAGGTCTGCCCTTGGCCAGAAAGATCCGCTCCACCGCCTCCGGGTTCAGGCCGTTGGCCCCCAGGCCATATACCGTCTCGGTGGGAATCCCCACCAGGCCGCCCTCCAGGAGAATCTCCGCCGCCTGGTCCGTCTCTTCCGCTGTGAGATATCTTGTCTCCAAAGAATACTTCGCGCTCCTTACCTCGCCTGCTCCAGAATCCGCCATGTCAGCTCCCGGGGATCCGCAGCCAGATAATCCGGCCCCTCCGCCTCCAGTTCCGCCTCTGTGCGAAATCCCCAGAGGACGGCACACACCGGCAGACCTGCATTGCGGGCGGTGCGGATGTCCACCTCGCTGTCCCCCACAAGAAGGGTGTCCTGCTCCCCGGCTCCCATGCGCTCCATCAGTCTTCTCACCAGAGCGGGATCCGGTTTCAGCGGCAGGCCGTCCACCGCCCCCTGCACCAGGGGAAATCTGCCGGGGAAGTAATGTTCAATGATGGGGACCGTGGCGGACTGAGCCTTGTTGGAGAGAACCGCCATGTTCACCCCCGCCCTGCTCAGCTGCTCCAGCATGGGGACAATCCCCTCATAGGGGGCGGTGCGGTCCTCCTTATGGGCGGCATAGCAGGGCATGAACTCCTTCAGGATCTCCCGGACTCCCTCCGGCCCCTTCCACGCCTCCGGCACGAAGCAGCGCACCAGATTGGCCATGCCCCTGCCCACAAAGTACCGGTACTCCTCCAGGGTATGTTCCGGCCAGCCGTGGCTGCGGCACACGCGGTTGCAGCAGTCGGCCAGGTCGTCGAGGGTGTTCAGAAGGGTTCCGTCCAGATCAAAAATCACGTTGCGGTACATCTGCTAACCGTAAATGCATATCTCCATGCCGCCGATCTCCACCCTGGTATCCCGGGGGAAGGCCACCCGCTGCAGGTAGCTGCGCACCGCCAGCTGGGCAAACTTGGGGTTCACGTTCTCGTCCTCCAGGTCCAGATCGATGCGCCCGGCCTCTCCGCCGCAGACGGCGCCGGCGTCCTCCAGGATGTCGTTCAGTTCCCCCACCACGTCAGCCAGGGTCCTGCCCTCCGGGAGGGAGGTGTAATGAATAAACATGTCCATACGCTGCTTCTCCTTCAGCTGCCCTGGGCCTTCAGCCGCTCCGCCTGGTCGCTGGCTGCCAGAGCATCGATGATCTCGTCCAGTGCCCCATCCATGATGGCGTCAATCTTGTACAGCGTCAGGCCGATCCGGTGGTCGGTCACCCGTCCCTGGGGGAAATTATAGGTGCGGATGCGCTCGTTGCGCATGCCGGACCCCACCTGGCTGCGGCGCTCGGCGCTGTACTCCCCCACAATCTTCTCCTGTTCCGCCTCATAGAGGCGGGAGGCCAGAATGCGCATGGCCTTGTCCCGGTTCTGAAACTGGCTGCGCTCCTGCTGACACTCCACCACCGTCCCGGTGGGGCGGTGAATGAGCCGCACCGCGGAGGAGGTCTTGTTCACGTGCTGCCCGCCGGCTCCGGAGGAGCGGAACACCTGCATCTCAATATCCGCCGGATTGAGCTGCACATCCGCCACCTCCATCTCAGGCAGCACCGCCACCGTGGCCGTGGAGGTGTGCACCCTGCCTCCCGACTCGGTCTCCGGCACCCGCTGGACCCGGTGGACCCCGCTCTCAAACTTCAGGCGGGACCAGACGTCTCTGCCCTCAATGGTAAAGGAGATCTCCTTGATCCCGCCCAGTTCCGTCTCACTGACGGCGTCCACCTCGGTGTGCCAGCCCCGGCTCTCGGCGTACATGGAGTACATCCGGTAGAGGGAGTGGGCAAAGAGGGCAGCCTCTTCCCCTCCCACCCCCGCACGGATCTCCATGATGGCGTCCCGCTCATCGTTGGGATCCCGGGGCAGCAGCAGAATTTTCAGCTCCTGCTCCAGCCGGTCCTGCTCCTCCCGGGCCCGGTCCAGTTCCTCCTGGGCCAGTTCCCTCATCTCCGGGTCGGAGAGCAGTTCCCTGGCCTGTTTCTGGGCCTCCAGAGCGCCCTGCCAGGCCCGGAAGGTATCCACCAGGGGCTGCAGCTCGTTGTGCTCCTGGTTGAGCCGGGCGGCCAGAGCCGGATCCGCGTAGGTCTCCGAGGCGTTGAGCTGCGCCTCAATCTGGCTGTATCTTGCCTCTATGGCACTCAGTTGTTCCAGCATGGGTCAAAAATCCTTTCTCAGCGGTCCAGCAGAAACGACTTCCACAGGGCCAGGGGCTCCCGCACGTACATCTTCAGGCGGGAGAGGGTGTGGCTGGAGGGGGCAGCCAGGGCGGAGACACTGCCGTAACCCGCCCGGCGGGCCAGCATCTTTGCCCGGGTGAGGTGAAAGCCGTTGGAGACGATCACCACCCCCTCCGACCGGTCGTATCCCCTCTCCTCCAGCAGCTGCCCGGCAAAGCGCAGATTCTCCATGGTGCTGGAGGACTCCTCCTCCAGAAGAATGCTCTCCCGGGGGACCCCCATCTCCATCAGGCTGTCCGCCATGGCCCGGGCTTCCGTGGAGGGCTCGTCCGGTCCCTGGCCGCCGGTGACCACGATTAACGTCTCCGGATGGTCCTCCCAGTAATCAAAGGCCGTATTCAGCCGGTCCTGAAGCAGCACGGAGGGACCCCAGGGTTTCACCTGGCAGCCCAGCACCACCATGACCCCGGGCTCTCCCCGGATGTCGTCGTGGCAGCCGCTGAGAACCAGAGCGAAGGTGAGGACAAAGCACAGTCCTCCGGCCGCAATCAGGCCCAGCAGCACCTTCCACAGCTTCCGCCCGGGACGGCCACTCCCCTTCCGGTTCCCGCCTGATTTTCTCATCCCCGCACCTCCTCCAGCTGGGCAGCCAGGGCCTCCCAGGTCCCGTACAGCTCCAGAATCTCCTCCTCCAGGGCCGCCTGCCGGGATGTGAGCTCCTGCAGCTTCCGGTAATCTGAGGCGGAGGCCTCCATCTGGGCGGTCAGAGCCGCCATTTCCTCCTCCGCCTTTGTCACCGCCCGCTCGGCGGCGTGGACCTGCTTCTCCAGGTCCCGGGTGCCGCCTCCCCGCTTCGGCTTCTCCTTCTTCGCCGCCACGGGAGCAGGGGTCTGAAGGGCCTTCTGCCGCTCCCGCTCCCCCAGCCAGGCCCGGTATGGTCCCCGGAAGTCGGTGATGGTCCCCTTCTCCAGCATCCAGATGCGGGTGGCGAAGCGGTCGATGAAGTAGCGGTCGTGGGAGACAAAGAGCAGGTTGCCCTCGTACTCCTCCACCGCCTCTTCTATCCACTCCCGGCTCTGCAGATCCAGATGGTTGGTGGGCTCATCCAGGATCAGCAGGTTGATCTTCGCATCCATCAGCATGCACAGCCGCAGCCGGGACTGCTCTCCTCCGGAGAGGGCCCATACGGGTTTGAACACGTCCTCCCCCTGAAAGCGGAAGGAGGCCAGACGGTTGCGGGCCGTCTGGGCGGAGCAGTTCAGCTCGTAGAGCATGGTGTCCACCAGAGTGCGCTCCGGATGGGAGAACCGGATGATCTGGGGCAGATACCCGATCTTCACCGTGGGCCCGAAGCGGATCTTCCCGCTGTCCGGCTCCTCCTCCTTCATGAGGATCTTCAGGAAGGTGGATTTTCCCGTACCGTTGTCCCCCAGCAGGGCGATGCGCTCGCCCCCCTCCACCTCCAGATTCACCTCGGAGAAGAGGTGCCGCTCCCCGAAGGACTTGCTCAGGCTGCGGACGGTGAACACTTCATCTCCCCGGAACTCCCGCTCCCCGAAGCGCACCTGCATCTTCCGCTCCTTCACCGGCCGGTCCGTGGTGCGAAGGCGGTCGATGCGCTTCTCCATGGATCTGGCCCGGCGGAAGGTCTTGTCCATGCCGGAGTAGGCCCAGGTCCGCAGCTGTTCCGCCGACTTTTCCAGCTGGGCAATCTTTGCCTGTTCCTTTTCGTACTGGCGCAGCTGCTCCTCGTAGCGGCGCTCCTTCTCCACCACATAGAAGGAGTAACTGCCGGGATAGAGCTCCTCCCGGCCGTTGCGGATCTCCACGATGCGCTTCACCACCCGGTCCAGAAACCAGCGGTCATGGGACACCGCCAGCACCGTGCCGTGGAAGCGGTCCAGATACTCCTCCAGCCACTCCGTGGCCCGGAGGTCCAGATGGTTGGTGGGCTCGTCCAGCAGCAGAATATCCGTATCCTCCAGAATAAGCCGTCCCAGATTCACCCGGGTCTTCTCCCCTCCGGAGAGCTGATCGAAGCACTGCTCCCGCATGGCAGCGCTGATCTGCAATCCGGAGCAGACCTTGTTTTTGGCGGTCTCCGTCTCATAGCCTCCGCCGCTCTGGAAGGCCTGGGAGAGCTGGTCGTAGCGGTTCAGAAGGGCTCTGTCGTTTTCCTCCCCCATCCTGGCCGCCAGCCCGGTCATCTCCCGCTCCATCTCGTGGAGAGGTTCAAAGGCACTCTCCAGCACATCCTCCACCGTGTAACCGGCGGGATAGACGGGAATCTGGGAGATGAGGCCCACCCGCTTGCCGGGTGCCAGAACCACCTCTCCCTCGTCACAGTCAATCTGCCCGGTGAGAATGCGCAGCAGGGTGGTCTTGCCGCAGCCGTTGGGTCCCAGCAGTCCCACCCGCTCTCCGGACTCCACCTGGAAGGTAAGTCCGTCCAGGATCTTCTTCCCCACCTCATATTCCTTCACAATACCGGATACGGAAATGTCGATCATCTTGAAATCCAAACCTCATTGCGCTAAAATAGTGAATCCCGGCACCGTGCCGGCAAAATCCGAAACCTGGAGGTCCTTCTTATGGAATCCATCCGCTGGACGGGCGATGCCCTCCTTCTTCTGGACCAGACCCGTCTGCCCCGGAGGGAGCTGTGGATCCGCTACACCGACTTCCGGGACGTGGCCCAGGCCATCCGCACCATGGTGGTCCGGGGCGCTCCCGCCATCGGGGTGGCAGCCGCCTACGCCTTCTGCCTGGCCGCCCTTCAGGGGCAGGATCTGACCCAGGCTAAGCAGGTCCTGGCCGCCAGCCGGCCCACCGCCGTCAATCTCTTCCGGGCTCTGGACCGCATGGAGCGCTGCGCCCTCGCCTGTCAGGGAGACCCCCGGCAGCTGGAACAGGAGGCCATCGCCATCCACCGGGAAGATGTGGAGATGAACCGCACCATGGGGGCTCTGGGCGCCGCGGTGGTGCCCCGGCATGCCCGCATCCTCACCCACTGCAACGCCGGAGCCCTGGCCACCGGGGGATACGGCACCGTCCTGGGGGTGGTGCGTGCCGCCCACACCCAGGGAAAGGTCTCCATGGTGTACTGCGATGAAACCCGCCCCCTGCTGCAGGGGGCCCGCCTCACCGCCTGGGAGCTGATGCAGGACCACATCCCCGCCACCCTGATCACCGACAGCATGGCCGCCGTGCTGATGGGGCAGGGGGCCATCGACCTGGTGATTCTGGGCTGCGACCGCATGGCGGCCAACGGGGACTTCGCCAACAAGGTGGGCACCTACTCGGTGGCGGTCAACGCCCGCTACCACGGCATTCCCTTTTATACGGCGCTGCCCTCCACCACCATTGACCTGTCCATTCCCGACGGCACCCGCATTCCCATCGAACAGCGCAGCCCGGAGGAGGTCACCCGGCTGGAGGGAATCCCCACCGCCCCGGAGGGGGTGGAGGTCTTCAACCCCGCCTTCGATGTCACCCCCCACCAGCTGCTCACCGGCATCATCACGGAAAAGGGGGTTCTCTACCCGCCCTTCGGGGAGACCCTGGCCGACCTTTTCGGATCCTGAGGCCCTCCGCACACAGAGGAGCGCATCATGCGCTCCTCTGTGTCGTCTTCTCAGGTCAGTTTCACCAGAGCCTCGGTCATTTCCTCCATTTTCATGCCCCGGGAGGCCTTCACCAGGTAGGTGCTGTCCGGCCGGATGATCTCCGCCAGGCAGCCCTTGGCCTCCTCCTTGGTGCGGAAGTGCCACACCATGGGCACTCCCGCATTGCGGGCCCCCTGGGCAATGTACGCCGCCAGCTCCCCGATGGCCACCAGGCAGTCGGCGTGAACCTTGCCCAGATACTCCCCGATGCCCGTATGCAGGGCGGGGGCGAAGGGACCCAGTTCCAGCATGTCCCCCAGCACCGCCACCTTCCAGGAACTGCGGCTGTCCGCAAGGACGCTGATGGCGGCCCGCATGGACTGGGGGTTGGCATTGTAGGTGTCGTCCAGAATGGTGACATTGTTGGCCCGGCGGAGGATGTTCATCCGCATGCGGGTGGGCACGAAGCTGGAGATGCCCCGCTCGATCTCCTCCGGCGTCAGGCCCATCTCCTCGGCCAGAGCCACCGCCACCAGCACCGGATAGACCATGTGCTGCCCCAGGGCGGGAATGCACACCTCCCGGTTCATGGCCGGGGTGTGCAGGCGGCAGTGAATGTGGGTCTCGCCGTCGCCCCCCACCACCTCCGCCCGGTACTCCAGGCCCTCTCCTGTGCCGCAGAACACGGTGCGCTGCACCGTCCTTCCCCGCAGGGTGGACAGCAGCTCATCGTCACCGTTGAGCACCAGCAGGCCATCCGGCTTCACGTGGGGCAGCAGTTCGCACTTTGCCCGGAAGATGTTCTCCCGGCTGCCCAGCCGCTCGATGTGGGCGTCTCCGATGTTCATGATCACACCCATATCCGGCGCGGCCATGGCCGCCAGGGCGTCGATCTCTCCGAAGTGGTCCATGCCCATCTCCAGCACACAGACCTGGTCCTCCTGCTGCAGATGGAGAATGGTCAGGGGCAGGCCGATGCTGTTGTTGAAGTTCCCCTCCGTCTTCAGCACCCGGTAGCGGGCCCCCAGCACCGAGGCGATCATGTCCTTGGCGGTGGTCTTGCCCACGCTGCCGGTCACGGCGATGACCGGAATGGAGAACTGCCTGCGGTACCAGGCCGCCAGCCTCCCCAGGGCCTTCTCCGTATCGTCCACCCGGATGTAGAAGCGGTCCGGCCGGCAGAAGGTCCAGTCCCGGGCGGTGAGGCAGCCGGCCGCCCCCGCCTCCAGGGCACTGTTGAGATAGGCGTGGCCGTCAAACCGCTCCCCCACCAGGGGCACAAAGAGACTGCCGGCGTGAATGCGCCGGCTGTCCGTGTCCACGCCCCGCACCGGGGCGGACAGGTCGTGAAAGTCACCCAGCAGCTGTCCCTGCGTGGCCTCCAGCAGCTGAGAGAGGGTGATGCGCTCCATCAGAGGGCCCCCTTCCGGATGTCCCGGGATTGTTCCAGAATGGTCTCACAGAGGGTTCCGTAGTCGATGCCCGCCGCCGCCGCCTCCTGGGGCACCAGGCTGGTGGGAGTCATGCCGGGCAGGGTGTTGATCTCCAGGAAGTAAGGAGTTCCGTCCTCCGTGACGATGAAATCCGCCCGGGCGTAGACGCTCAGTCCGATCCTGCGGAACACGGCCAGGGCATCCCGGCCCAGGCGCTGTTCCCAGGAGGGGGGAATCCGGGCGGGACAGACCTCTTCCGCCGCTCCGGGCTGATACTTGTTGGCATAGTCGTAAAAGCCCTCTCTGGGGATGATCTCAATGGAGGGCAGGGCCCGGTCGCCCAGAATGGCCACCTGAATCTCCCGCCCCTGCACATACTGTTCGATGACGGTGCGTCCCCCCAGGGCCGCGGCCTCCTTCAGAGCACAGCGCAGCTCCTCCCCGCTTCGGGCAATGTGGACCCCGATGGAGGAACCGCTGTCCACCGGCTTGAGCACCGCAGGCAGATCCGTCTCCCGGGCCAGGGACTCCAGGTTCTCCTCCGTCACCGCCACCGTCCTCCAGGCCGGGGTGGTCACCACGTCTGCCACCAGACGCTTTGTGAGATCCTTGTCCATGGCGATGGCCGAGGGGAGGCTGCCCGAACCGGTGTAGGCCACCCCCAGCAGATCCAGGGCGGCCTGAATGCGGCCGTCCTCCCCGCAGGCCCCGTGAAGGGCCAGAAAGACGGCATCCGCCCCGGCGCACAGCTCCAGAACCCCCGGCCCGATGGCCGACGGACTCCGGTCCTTCCGCTGGGCGCGCACCTGCTCCAGGTCCGGTGCCTGGCGGGCCACGGTCCGGAACCCCTCCGGAATGGGGGCATCGTAGAGGGCCTCCCCCTCCTGCCCCTCCTCCAGGCCGAAGAACAGATCCACCAGGGCAACCCGGTGTCCCCGGTCCCGCAGGGCCTGACACACCCTGGATCCGGAGGACAGGGACACATTCCGCTCCGGGCTGAGACCGCCCGCCAGTACAACAATTCTCATACCTCAGACTCCTCGGCACCATGCCCCCCGGCGGCCTGATCCGCCGCCCGGGGGGCCCTGGGTGCATTTTTTACGGTAACGGCTTATTCTAGCATACTCCCTGCAGATGCACAAGGGCACAGAGGGGTTTTTTTCACCATGTCCCGGGGAAACTCCCCCATCCGGGCAGAAAAACGCCTGCGGCACCCGGTACAGGACCGGATGCCGCAGGGTTTCTGTGTCTGGGGTGTATGGGGAAAGGAGGGAGTATTACTCGACGTCCATGTCCTCGACGTTGAACTCGCCGAACAGCCAGTCATTGTCGGGCATGTCATAGGGCAGGGGACGGGACACCCAGGTGGTGTTCATGTAGTGCTTCAGGCAGATGTTCTCGGAGACGATGTTGC
>CAYXVN010000077.1:0-12162 GCA_964468565.1 uncultured Oscillospiraceae bacterium
ACGACATCCCCGTGAACATCGCCAACCCCCGGGACCTGAAGCGGCTGGTCTCCCTCTTCCCGGGCCGGGAGGTGTACCTGGTGGCGGGCAGCGACGTGGTGGCCAACGCCTCCTCCTACCGCAACCCCCCGGAGCCCTGGTCCGTCCACCAGATGAACCACGTGATCTTCCGCCGGGAGGACGCCCCGGTGAAGGACCTGCCCATCACCGGAAAGATCATTCAGCTGCAGCTGCCCCCCCACCTGGAGGACATCAGTTCCAGCCGCATCCGGGAGAACGTGGATCTGAACCGGGACATCTCCAACTATATCGACCCCGTCATTCAGGACTTCATCTACCAGAGCGGCCTCTACCTGCGGGACACCCAGGACAAGACCCTGCTGGAGGCCAGCGAGGTGGCCTTCCGCTGGGAGGAAACCCCCACCTCGGAGCTGGTGAACCGGCTCACCGCCCGGCTGCCCGGGGGAGCGGCCATGGCGGAGACCATCCTGCGCCAGGGGGAGCGGATTCTCCTTATGCTCTCCACCGCGGACCCGGAGGGGGAGCCCATCGGCTTTGCCGCCTCCCGGCCCCTCACCGCCTCCCGCCTCTACCGGGCCCTGGGGGACCACGAGCTGACCAACCGCATCCGCCTGCGCTCCGGAGGCCGGATGGTGCTCATCACCGCCCTGGAGATCTTCCGCCCCCACCCCCACTGGGACTGCGCCCAGATGCTGCTCACCGAGGTGCTGGCCCGGGGGCTGGAGAAGGAGTACGTCTATGCGGTGTTCAGCCCCCACAGCGGGGTGCTGTCCCCGGAGCTGGACAGCTCCCTGGCCCGCATGGGCTTTGTTGCCCGGGAGGGGGATCTGCCCATCCGGGAGGTGGACATGCACGCCCCCACCATCTTCATTCAGAACCTGGAGACCTCCATCCAGGAGCCCCTGAGCACCAACCCCAAGGTTCTGGCGGCGGTGCGCCGGGGCAGGGAGCGGATTCAGATGGCCATGACCGGTCTCTACCCCGGCTCCCTGGTGCTGCCCCTGTTTTCGGATGTGATCCACCACCGGCTGCTGGAGAAGATCACCGACTGCAACAATGTGCCCTCCGTGCCCACCAGCCCCCGGGTGCTGGGGGAGAACATGTGCGTCCCCTTCGGCAAGCTGCTGCGGGGCAGGATCGTGCCCAACACGGTGACCAAGACCATCCACACGGACAAGGTCTACTCCCCGGATCTGCGGGAGAGCACCATCGAGGCCTTTCCCAGCTACTCCTCCATCCCCAACCAGGTGCGGATGATCAAGTCCTTCAACCGGCCGGTGATTCTGGTGGACGACGTGATGCACCCCGGCTTCCGGCTGCGCTGTCTGGGTCCCATCCTGCGGCAGGAGGAGGTGCCGGTGCGCATGGTGCTGGTGGGGGTGCTCTCCGGCTACGGCAGGGACCTGATGCGCTCCTGGGAGCAGCCGGTGGACTGCGTCTACTACCTGCCCACCCTGCGGCAGTGGTTTGTGGAGTCCACCCTCTACCCCTTCATCGGGGGCAACACGGTGCGCCGGCCCCGGCTGCCGGTGCCCGGCCTCCTGCCCGGCATCAACCACATCCTGCCCTATGCGGCCCCCGTGTGGATGGAGGAGTGCGGCCGGGAGGCGGCGGTTCGCCTCTCGGAGGCCTGCCTGGAGGCGGCTCTGGACGTGATCTGCACCCTGGAGCGGGAGTACCGCATCCTCTTCGGCCGCAACCTGACCCTGTCCCGCCTGCCGGAGGCGGTGATTCTGCCCCTGTGCCCGGATAAGGGCACCTGTCTGGGCTACGACCCCAACCTGTCCGCCTCCGTCTACCTGGAAAACGATCTGGAGCAGCTGCGCCGCCAGAACCCCTGACGGGGCAGAGAAAGGAGCACCCATGCTGTACTGCCGTTATCGCGATATGCTTCTGGCGGTTCCCTGCCCTCCGGGGGAGGCCCCCCGCCTGCCCTCCCTGCCCGGCCTGGAGGTGCTGCCGGAGGGGGCGGACCTGGGGGGAAGGCCCCTCCTGGTGCTGGAGGACCGCGATCCCCTGTGGGGCCGGGGCAGCTTTCGCCCCTCGGACCCGGCCCAGCTGGGGGCCGGGGACGGCCTGGAGGTTCTGGACCGCTCCCGGCTGGGGAACGCCCCGGTGGAGGCCCCCCTGGCGGCCGCGGTGGAGGAGGGGCGCTGCACCGTCCTCAGCCACAGCCGTCCCGGCTGGGAGCGGCAGCTGGAGGTGAGACCCGGCGGAGGAAAGAAGCGGATCCACATCATGGCCCTGGGGGACGTGGGCTCCACCATCCTCATCGGTCTCAAGGTGCTGGGGGCCGGCCTGGTGGACACCATCGGCATCTGGGACATGGATGAAAAAGTGGCCCGGCGCTGGGAGATGGAGATGGGGCAGGTGTCCCTTGTGGGCAGCTATGATGCCTTCCCCCGGGTGGAGCGCATCTCCCGGGAGGAGCTGTTCCAGTGCGATGTGTTCCTCTTCTCCGCCTCCATGGGGGTGCCCCCCGTGGGGTCCGGGGTGGCGGACGTGCGCATGGCCCAGTATGAGCGCAACGCCGGCCTGGTGGCCCAGTACGCCCGCATGGCCCGGGAGGCCGGCTTCCGGGGCCTGTGGGCCCAGGTCTCGGACCCGGTGGATCCCCTGGCCCGGATGGCCTACGTGGCCAGCAACCGGAATGACCAGGGGGTGTGGGACGGAAAGGGGCTGCTGCCTGAGCAGGTGCAGGGATACGGCCTGGGAGTCATGAACGCCCGGGCGGCCTGGTATGCCCGGCAGGAGGGGCGCTTCTCCTCCTTTCTGGAGGAGGGGCGGACCTTCGGCCCCCACGGCCAGGAGCTGGTGGTGGCCAACTCGGTGGAGCACTACGACGACGCCCTCTCCCGGGAGCTGACCCGGCGCACGGTGGAGGCCAATCTGGCCATGCGGGAGCTGGGCTTCAAACCCTATGTGGCCCCCGCCCTGTCCTCGGCGGCCCTGTCCGTTCTGCAGACCATCGCCGGGGAGTGGCACTGCGGCTCCGTCTTTCTGGAGGGAATCTATATGGGGGTGCGCAACCGGTATACGCCGGCGGGACTGGAGACGGAGCTGCTGCCCCGGATTCCGGATCCCCTCTTCGGGCGCATCCGGGATGCTGCGGCGGCTCTGAAGGCCGTTCCCCTTCCGGACTGAGGCAGGCAGGAGGAGTTATATGGAACTGGAAGCACCGGCAAAACTGAATCTCACCCTGGATGTGCTGGGCAGGCGTCCGGACGGCTATCACGACATGAAGATGGTGATGCAGTCCATTCCCCTGGCGGACCGGGTGACCGTGCGGCCCTGGGACGGCGGGGGGCTGCGGGTGAGCAGCAGCCTCCCCTTTCTGCCCACCGGGGAGCGGAATCTGGCAGGCCGGGCGGTGCTGGCCTTCTACGCCGCCCTGGAGCGGGAGATGCCGGGCGTGGAGGTGACCCTGGAAAAGCGCATCCCGGTGTGCGCCGGCATGGCCGGAGGCAGTTCGGACGCCGCCGCCGTGCTGCGGGCGCTCAACGAGATGGAGGGCAGCCCCTTTTCCCCCGGGGAGCTGGCCCGGGTGGGAGAGGCGGTGGGTTCCGATGTCCCCTACTGCGTGATGGGGGGCACCGCCCTGGCGGAGGGCAGAGGGGAGATTCTCACGGCCCTGAAGCCCCTGCCCCCCTGCTGGATGGCGGTGTGCAAGCCGGAGTTCCCCATCTCCACCCCGGAGCTCTTTGCCCGCCTGGACAGCTGCCGGATCCGGCGGCGGCCGGATACGGCGGGGGTGCTGGCGGCTCTGGAGGCGGGAGACCTGGCCGGGGTGGCCCGGCGCATGTACAATGTCTTTGAGGACGCCCTTCCCCCCAGGGAGGGTCTGCGGGTGGAGGCCATCCGGGGGGACCTGATCCAGATGGGGGCCCTGGGAGCCTGCATGACCGGCACCGGCCCCACCGTCTTCGGCCTCTTCCAGGACCGGGAGGGGGCCCGGGCGGCGGTGGAGCGGCTGAAGGCGGACCACAGGGATACCTTCCTGGTGGGTGTATGAGAGGGACAGCGCCCGTCCCGGGCCGGAGTTCCGGCCTGAGGACGGGCGTTGCATGTGGCGGGGAGTTCAGGGCCAGCGGCTGAGCTGGAAGGCCAGAATCAGGGTCTTGATGCCGGTGATCATGATGGATACTCCGATCAGCAGGCCCACGGAGACGGCGGTGATGATGGGGCGGAAGAAGCAGGCCACCCCGATTGCCGCTGTGATCACACCCAGCAGCAGAACCAGCAGCCAGGAGGAGGTGCGCATGGAACTGGGCAGATCCCGGTTCACCTTGCGCATGTTCCACCCCTCCATGATGCCGCAGATGCCGGTGACAACCAGCCACAGGGCGGCGGCATAGGCGATGACGGTGTTGGTCAGGTACTTGCCCTTGGGCCGGAACAGGAGGAAGGCACCGAGCACGGTACCGAGGATGCCCCCTATAAGTTCCCAGATGCTGCGCCCGTCCCGGCCTGCCGCGTAGCGGAAGATGGAGGAGATGCCGGTGACGATGATGGCCAGGGCGGCCAGCCAGCCCAGGGCGGAGAAGGTGGCCACCGGCGTGAAAATACAGGAGATTCCCCCGAGAATCATGAGAACGCCGAAAATGATCAGGATGATGACCATGAACGCATTCCTCCTTTCGCGTGATGTATCCATTATATGCCCCAGGCTCCGCAATTTCAAGGCAGCTGAAGAAGATTCTGGTACCCAAGAGAAATTCTCCCTTCCGGCCACCCCGGAAGCGGCAGGGAGGGGGAGGAGTGAGGCCGGTCTCCGGGCCCGGCGGCGGTGCCAGGCCGAAGGGGCCTTCCCTCCCGGCAGAGAGCTGCTTTTCCCTTGACATGGCTTGGCAGAATCCACTAAAATGGCCTGGACCGGTGCAGGATTGGCCCTTCCGGAGGGAAGAAGGCCTGTTCCCCCTGTCCGGATCACATCCGAAGAAAGGACATACCATTTCATGTTCACGAAAAAACTGCTGTCTTCTGTCCTGGCAGCCGCCCTGCTGGTGACTGTGCTGGCCGGCTGCGGCGGTCCCTCCGGGTCCTCCGCCTCCGGCTCCAGTTCCGGCTCCGGCAGCGGGTCCCAGAGTCCGGCCCAGTCCGGGACCTTGGGGGCGGGGGAGCGGCCGGATCTCATGGTGCTCTCCGGGCCCACCGGCGTGGGTGCGGCGAAGCTGCTCACCGACCGGGATCAGGACCCGGATGCCAGCTCCATTGCCTCCTATCAGGTGGCCGCCGAGAACGACGAGGTGACTGCGGCCCTGATCAGCGGCGATGCGGACATCGCCGCCATTGCCACCAACGTGGCGGCCAATCTCTGCGCCAAGACCGATGGCGGCATTGAGGTTCTGGCGGTCAACACCCTGGGGGTTCTGTACATCCTGGAGAAGGGGGAGACCGTCCACGCCATGGGGGATCTGGCGGGGAAGACCCTCCTGGCCCCCTCCACCGCCCGGGGGGCCAACCCGGAGTATATCCTCAACCACCTGCTGAAACAGAACGGGGTGGACCCTGCCCAGGTGGACATCCGCTGGATGACGCCCCAGGAGATCACCGCCCAGATCACCTCCTCGGAGGCCGGCATCTGCATGCTGCCCGTTCCCGCCGCCACCGCCCTGATGGTGCAGGACAGTGCGGTGCGGGAGGCCGTGTCCATGACGGAGGCCTGGGACGAACAGAATGAGACTCCCCTGGCCATGGGCTGCGTGGCGGCCCGCAGGGACTACCTGGAGGAAAACCCGGAAGAGGTGGAGGCCTTCCTGCAGGAGTATGAGGCCTCCATCTCCTATATGAAAGAGGAGGCCAACCGCACCCGGGCCGCCGCCCTGGTGGCCGCTCTGGGGCTGGCGCCCAATGAGAAGGTGGCGGCCGCTGCCATTCCCCAGTGCAGTCTCACCTATCTGGCGGGGGAGGACATGAAGCTCACCCTGGGGAGCTACTATCAGGTGCTCTACCAGGCGGATCCCGCCTCCATCGGGGGAGCCATGCCCTACGACAGTTTCTACTACGGGGCAGACTGACAGGTGATGAAGCGCAGATATCAGACCCTTGTCCGGCTGCTGCTGCCCCCGGCCTTCTGGCTGGGGGTGTGGCAGCTGGCCGCCTTTCTGGTGGAGTGCAGCGTAGGGGGGCGGGGAAACGAACTGCTGCTGCCCTATCCCCTGACCGTGCTGGGCAGGCTGCTGGAACTGGCAGGCCAGGGCAGCTTCTGGGAGAGCATTGGGGCCACCCTGGTCCGGATCCTGGCAGGCATGATGCTGGGGACCCTGGCGGGAGGGGGGCTGGCGGCTCTGACCTGTGCCCTGCCCTGGGCAGACGCCCTGCTGGCTCCGGCAATACGGGTGATCCGGGCGGCGCCGGTGGTCTCCTTCATCCTGCTGGTGCTGCTGTGGACCGGACGGGACAGCGTTCCCGTGGTGATCTCCGGCCTGATGGTGCTGCCGGTGATGTGGGGTGCGGTGTCCCAGGGAATCCGCTCCACCGATCCCAGGCTGCTGGAACTGGCCGCCGCCTACCGCTTCGGCCCCTGGAAGACCCTGCGGCTGATCTACCTCCCCTCCCTGGCCCCCGGCCTGCGGGGGGCAGCGGCCACCTCTCTGGGGCTGGCCTGGAAGTCCGGGGTGGCGGCGGAGGTGCTCTGCCTGCCCCGGCGGTCCATCGGGTTTCACATCTACCGCAGCCGCCAGTACCTGGAGACCCCGGACCTGTTTGCCTGGACCGTTGCGGTGGTGGCCCTGTCTCTTCTGCTGGAGGGGCTGCTGAGGCGCATCTGGGGACGGGAGCCCCGGCAGGGAGGAGAGACACGGTGATAAAGCTGGAACTGGATCAGGTCTGCCTGTCCTTCGGGGAGAAAGTGGTGATGGACCACCTGTGCTTCCGGGTCCCCGGGGAGGGGATCACCGCGCTGAGCGGACCCTCCGGATGCGGGAAGACCAGCCTTCTCCGTGTGCTTGCCGGCCTGGTACGGCCCCAGGGGGGAGAGGTGCGGGGTCTGGCCCCCTCTCAGACCGGGATCCTCTTTCAGGAGGACCGGCTGCTGCCCTGGCGGACGGTGGAACAGCACATCCGGGATGTGCTGCCCCGGGAGCGGCAGGGGGAGGTTTCCCTGTGGCTGGAGCTGGTGGAACTGACCGGGGAGGAGAAGCGGTATCCGGCGGTTCTCTCCGGGGGCATGGGACGCCGGCTGGCGCTGGGACGGGCTCTGGCGCTGGACGCCTCCCTCTATCTCCTGGACGAGCCCTTTGCAGGGGTGGATCCGGAGCGGGCGGAGCGGATCCTGGAGCGGATGCGCAGGCGGAATACTCCGGCCCTGCTGGTGAGCCACGAGGAGACCGTGCTGCGGCTGGCGGACCGGGTGATCCGGGCAGAGGGTCCGCCTCTTCGGCTTCTGGGAACCTGACCCGCCGCCGGATGTCCGCCTTTTCCGGGCAGGGGAGAGGGAGGATCCCCAAGTTCTCCGGTGGGCCCCGGGGAGATCACCGGCAGGACCGGCAGAGCAGAAAAACAGGCCGCATTCCTGATAGGTAACCGGAATGCGGTCTGTCTGTATGTTCGGACCGGGGACCCCAGGGCGTGCCGGCGTCAGCCTGCCGCTGTGCGGGTGATGGAGGGCAGGTACTTGGCCGGAATGGGCCGGTCCAGCTTCCAGGTGATGCTCATGGGCCGGCTGCCTGTGTGCTGCAGGTAGACTGCGGTGCCCAGGAAGGTGTAGGGGGCAGCTCCCAGGCGGTTTCGTTTGTTCTCCCGGACGAAGAGGGCCACTCTGCTCCCCAGCTCCTGGTGGTGGATATAGCGCTGGCCCACCTTTCCATCGGCGGATGTGGTGCTCTGGGACTGCCAGTGGAAGAGATCCCGGCTGATGGCGTAGTCCTGGTACATGGTGGTGGGGGAGTAGTCCTTATCCGTTTTGTTCAGCGTGATGAGGAATACGTCCAGTTTTTTCTCGGCAAACCAGCGGACGCCCTCCCGGATGTTGGCGGGGGTGAGGCAGTCCAGGGCGGTGAGAATCTGGTCCCGGGTGTAGGTGCAGTGCAGGTCCAGAGGGGAGTCGAAACCCAGGTCCACCGGTTCGTCCAGAAAGTCGATGGCGCTGTAGCGCAGGCGCAGCAGGTTCAGCAGATCCTCCAGCATGACGGGGCTGGCTGAGAGGGTGCGGAGGTTGCTGCGCACCGTCCGGTCATTCCAGTGGGCGGCCCCCTCCTGCCAGACCGTGTAGTAGAACATCTGCAGCATGCGCTGCTTCAGAGGGGGGAGAGCGGAGAGATCCGTGTGGTTCAGACGGGGCAGCAGATCCAGCAGAAAGGTGATCCAGCGGCGGGAGTCGATGAACACCAGCCGTGGAAAGGCTTTGGTCAGCTGCCGCTCTGCCGGTTCCGTGAAGTCCGGGCGTTTGCCGGCCCGGGCGCAGAGACGGGCAAAGGAGTAATTGCCGTTGTATATGTCCTGCAGTTCCAGGTGGCAGAAGGCGAGGAAGTTTTCCAGGTTGAGGGGCAGTCCGCTGTCCTCTTCAAAGGTGGCAATGCGGTTCACCAGAGCGGCTTTCCCCTTGAAGGCAGCGGCGATGTTGTCCAGAACCGCCTCGCTGGCCTTCTTCTCCAGCTGGATGAAGCAGCCGGTGGGCACGGAGGGGAAGCCCTCCTCCACTTCCTTCCGGATGCTGCGGCGGGGGTCCCCCAGCAGGGCCTGGAACTTCTCCTGGAAGTTGTACCGGCGGTTGGCCTGGCCGATGAAGTCCAGCACCGTGAGGCAGTCCTTTCCCTGGGAGAGGCGCAGACCACGGCCCAGCTGCTGGAGAAAAACGGTGAGGGACTCGGTGGGGCGCAGGAAGAGGACGGTGTTGATCTCCGGGATGTCCACGCCCTCATTGTAGATGTCCACCACAAAGAGAAAGCGCAGTTCCCCGGCCACCAGCCTCCGACGGGCATCGCGGCGCTCCGTCTCATTGGACTGGCCGGTAAGGGCCAGGGAGGGAATGTGGGCGAAGCTGAACCGGTCCGCCATGAAGCGGGCGTGCTCCACGCTGACGCAGAAGCCCAGGCCCCGCACCTCCTCCAGGTCTGCCACATAGCGGTCCAGGGAGCGGATGATGTGGTCGGCCCGCCGCTCCGCCACCTCTCTGGTGAAGACGTAGACCCTGTTCAGCTCCCCGGTGTCGTAGCCCCCTCTCAGCCAGCGCACCTGATCCAGGTCCACCGTGTCTGACACTCCGAAGTACTGGAATGGGCACAGAAGCCGGCGTTCGATGGCCTCCGGCAGGCGGATCTCCGCGGCGATGCGGCCGTCGAACCAGTCCAGAATGCTCTTCCCGTCCATGCGTTCCGGGGTGGCGGTAAGGCCAAGAAGAATGCGGGGCCGGAAATGGTCCAGCAGAGCCCGGTAGGAGGGTGCTGCGGCGTGGTGGAACTCATCCACCACAATGTAGTCGTAATACCTGGGATCCAGTTTCTGCTCCAGGGACTGGGAGCGGAAGGACTGGATGGAGAGGAAGAGGTGGTCCATGCGGTCCGGGCTCTCCCCGCCCACCATCAGCGCTCCGAAATTGGGGTCCCGCAGAACCTCCTGGAAGGTGTGAAGGCTCTGGCGGAGAATTTCCTCCCGGTGGGCCACAAAGAGCAGCCGGTTGGGGCTTCCTCTGCGCTGGGAGCAGAAGCGGCGGTAATCCAAGGCGGCAATCACCGTCTTGCCCGTTCCGGTGGCGGCCACCACCAGGTTGCGCCGGCAGTTTCGGACCTCCCGCTCCACCTGCAGCCGGTCCAGGATCTCCTGCTGAAAGGGGTAGGGGCGGATGTCGAAGAAAAGGGTGGCGTCCTCCCCCGGATGCCGCTGGGCCCGCAGGGCCTGGAGAAGCCGGTCTCTCTGGTCCTCCCCGTAGACCTGGAAGTCCTGGGAGGCCCAGTAGTGGTCAAAGGTGGCGGAGATCTTCTGCATGATCTCCGGCTGATCCTGGGCGGTAAGCTTCAGATTCCACTCCAGCCCGGTGGAGATGGCGGCGTTGGAGAGGTTGGAGGAGCCCACGTAGGCGGTATGAAAACCGGTCCGGCGGTAGAACATGTAGGCCTTGGCGTGGAGGCGGGTGCGTCTGGTATCGTAGCTGATGCGCAGCCGGGTGTTGGGCAGGGCGGCCAGCTGCTCCACTGCCTTGGGGTCCGTGGCGCCCATGTAGCAGGTGGTGATGACCCGCAGCTGTCCCCCGTTCAGGGTGAACTGCTGCAGCTCCGGCAGGAGGAGGCGCAGCCCGCTCCAGCGGATGAAGCTGACCAGCATGTCCACCCGGCTGGCGGAGAGGATCTCCTTCTTCAGTTCCGAGTACAGGGACGGCTCCCTGCCGGTGCCCGTAAAGAGACTGGTGCGTGCCAGAGAGGTCTCCGGCCGTTTCAGCTCCTGGGCAGTCCTGCCGGCCGCCAGGCCGGGATCATCCCGGGCCAGCAGGGCCAGGAGCTGCTGCCCCGCCGGATCCACTCCCAGACCGGTGAAGTCCTCCACCTGGGTCCGGGTCCGGATCAGGGAGACGATGGCGTTGGCCAGATCCACCTGTCCGTCCAGGCCGCCCCCCTGGTCCTTCACCAGTTCCATGCCTTTTTCCACCACACCGGAGAGATAGTCCGTGAGAATCCGGGAGGCCCCGGTGGGGTCCAGAGGTTCCCTGGCCTGACAGGCATCCGGCACCTCCTGCAGCTGCCTGCAGATCTCCTGGTTGATGACCTGTTCGTACACTCCCGGTTCCAGCACGGCGGCATCCTCCTCCCGATGTCTGAAAACACCATTATAGTCCGTTCAGAGGGAGAAATGCAAGAAGGGAAGCGGGAAATTTCAGGCTGAGAGCCCCGGAGAGGAGAACATGGTCCCCGGCGGGGGAGAAATCTGACATACTGAAGAGGAAAGGAAGTTGAGGAAATTGAACCAGACCATGATTCTGGCCCACCGGGGCTTTTCCGGGCCCTACCCGGAGAACTCTCCCCTGGCCTTCCGGGCCGCGGCGGAGGAGACCCAGGCGGATGGCATCGAGACGGACGTGCAGCTGACCAGGGATGGCAGACTGGTGCTGATGCATGATGAGCGGGTGGACCGGACCTCCAACGGCAGCGGATACATCCGGGACCTGACGCTGGGCCAGATGCTGGAACTGGACATCGGGGGATGGAAGGGCTTTCCCGGGCAGATGGTCTGGACCCTGGAGCAGCTGCTGGACTTCGCCCGGGACCGCTGCCTTTTCCTGAACCTGGAGCTGAAAAACAGCATTGTCTTCTATCCCGGTCTGGAGGAGCGGGTGGCGGAACTGATCTGTCAGCGGGGGATGCAGCAGCAGGTCCTGCTCTCCTCCTTCAACCATGCCTCCATGCAGCACTTTAAGGCGCTGTGTCCGGAGGTGGAGACCGCACTTCTCAGCGCCCAGCCGCTGGCGGAGACGGTGGACTATCTGAATCTGGCAGGGGCGGACGGCCTGCACACCTGTCCCCCGGTGCTGGAATGCCAGCCGGACCTGGTGGAGCAGTGCCATGCCCGGGGGAAGAAGATCCGGGTGTGGACGGTGGATGAGGAGGAGGACATGGCCGGGATGATGGCCCGGGGTGTGGACGGCATCTTCACAAACCGGCCGGACCGGGCCGGGAAGGTGCGGAGGACAGTACAGGGCTGGTGACGCTCCCGGGCTGAAGTCCGGAAGCCGCGCCCGGAATTCGGGCGAAATCTCAGGTTCAGGGGATCCGAAGCTGCCCTTCGGGTCCCTTTTTCCTGTTCCCCGGGGGCGCCTCCGGACCGGGGGATCCCCCTGTGGCCCCAGGTGCCCCATCTCCCCCAGACCCCCGGGGGAACCACGGTCTGGGAAAGCTGCCGGAACCGGCAGCAGAGAGGTTTCGGCACCCGGGCATCCCAGGGTTTTGCACCTGGACTCCTGTGCGGGAGCCCTGCAGGGGGAGGGGGCAGAAGTGGCCGCCCGGTCACTCCCCCAGGGCGGACTCCTCCTCCGCCACGTCCATGCAGTTGTCGGACCGGTCCTCCTTCAGGCCGGCGGCGAAGGCCTCCCGCACCACCAGCAGCTGGATGATGGCCCGGGTGTAGGAGATGTAGATCTCGTTGCGGCTCATCTGGTGGATGAAGGTGAGCACCCCGTCAAACTCCAGGCCCTTGGCCGCCTCCACGGAGAGG
>CAYXVN010000078.1:0-11968 GCA_964468565.1 uncultured Oscillospiraceae bacterium
CAGATCTGGTAGGGCGCATCGCCATGCCCGGCCATGGGAGCCCCATTCTGCCAGGACGCGCAGTCTGAGCTGCCGAATCTCACCGGTTTCCGCTAAAACCGGAGGAGCGGACTTCCTCTCCGGGGTCCGTGAGGGACAGCTCCCGGAGGGGGGAGTACTTCTTCCTTTTCTGCCCTGAAGACCATGGGGGAGGGGGTTTATGGTGCAGAATTTTCACGGCATTGGGGCCGTTTTCCCGGGGCGGATTGCCGCTCCCCCCTGCAGGACATGTGTGCGGCCGCCGGGTGGCTGCGCGGTTATGGATTTTGCCCTCTTTCCGAAGTTTTCGGATACTCCCACACCTGATTTTTCACCCCAGATTCCCTGTTGCTGTGGATGGATCTGCTGTACCCCATGGTGATGTGCCGGCCTTTTCCCGGACTGTGGGGTCTGCAGAAGGATCTCAGGGATGCTGCGGGGGACAGATTCTGCGGTTTCAGCTGACCGGAGTGGGTACCCACAGGGATGACAGCAGGATGCAGGTACACCGTGGAGATGATATGATGCTGGATGTGCAGGGAGGAATATGGTTCTTCTGCCGGAGCGGGGTCCGGGGCTGGGGGAGCGGTCCTAAACAGGGGCCGTCTCCCGGGGTTCAGCGGGCTGCAGCAGCACCGGAACCGGGAAGGGGACGCCGGCCAGGCGGCAGAAGGACTCATCCGGGGACAGGGAGGGAACCTCCTCCAGTTCCACCCCCCTCAGGTCGCTGGCATGGGGATCGAAGCGGACCAGCAGGGCGTTGGCCGGTTCATACACCGCCACATCGGTGACCCGGATGCCCCGGTGCTCCAGGGCGGCGGAGACGGCAGGGCAGGAGGAGAGCAGGGTGTTCAGGGAGAAGTCCACCTTCTCAAAGTCCACAATGTCCTCATAGCCGGCGAGGATCTGCCGGTAGGGGGTCTCTCCCCCGGGGGCCGCTCCCGCAAGACACAGGTGCAGCCGTCCCTCCTGGAGGTAATCTCCGCCGTAGTCCTCCGGGTACACCTCCCGGCCCTCCCGGCGGGCCACAATCCGGTCGTAGAGGACCTCATGGGCCTCCAGCGCCCGGGTCTGGGGATCCGGGGGACCGGAGGGGAGTTCCTCCTCCTTCTCCCCGGGGGAAGAAGTCCTGCTGTCCAGGGCGACGCCGAAGGCCGCCACCACGGCCAGGGTGACCCCAGCCGCCACCAGACCGGTGATGATGTTTCTCATGTTCGTCTCCTCCCTTGTGGGGTGATGGATTCCGGGTGAGAGGAGGCCGTGACGGCCCTCCCGCCGGGGGCAGGCCGGGGGGGAACCCCCCGGACCCTGTGTGCTGTACCAGTGTATCAGAATCCGGCATGGTTGGCAACAGGTTTTTTCCCACCCGGGATTTTCCTCCCTCCGGAGCCTTTTCCCCCGGGGACGGGGGGAGGAGGGGAACAATTCGTCTGGACAGGGTCAGGGGAATCTGCTAAGATAGGCTCTGTTCCGGCGGGGCCAGATCTCCCCTCCGGGTTCAGCGGGGAGCCCGCCCGGGTTCTCCCTCCCGGAGGGGGTCCGGGGACGTCCGTCCGGGTCTCTCCGTCCGCGCAACACACAGGGAGAGGGTTCTCTCCCGGGAAAGAGGGGATTGTCATGAAGGTATCGGACCGGCAGTTCCGGATCCGTATCCGCAGCGGCGTGCTGGACTGCTGCATGCCCATGGTCTACTCGGAGCGGCTCAGCTCCGGGTGGAAGCGGATGAAGGAGGGGGAGGAGGGCTTTCTGGTCCCTGAGGAGGTCACCGCCATCGCTCCGGATGCCTTCAGCTCCCTGGAGGGGCTGGAGCGGCTGGTGCTGCCGGATACCATACGCACCATTCCCGTAAGGGCTTTCCGGGACTGTGAGGACCTGAGGGAGATCCGTCTGCCCGCCCAGCTGGAGTCGGTGGAGGCCTTTGCCTTTCTGGGCTGCCGCAGCCTCCGGTCCGTTACCCTGCCGGAGGGGGTGGAGAAGATCGGGGACTGTGCCTTTGAGTCCTGTACCGCCCTGTCCCAGGTGCACCTGCCTGCAGGGCTGAAGGAGCTGGGCTCCTCCGCCTTCCGCAACTGCCGGGCGCTGAAGGAGATCTCCCTTCCGGAGGGGATCCGGGAGATCCTCCGGGAGACCTTCTGCTGGTGCAGCTCCCTGGTGCGCATTCAGCTTCCCCCCAGTCTGGACCGCATCGGGGTCAGGGCCTTTCAGGACTGCGGCGCCCTGGAGGAGATGGTCCTCCCGGGCCCCATGGAGATCCTGGAGAGCGAGACCTTCCTGGACTGCGGGTCCCTGCAGCGGGTGGAGCTGCCGGACACCCTGGAGGTGATCCGCAGCCGGGCCTTCAAAGGCTGCCGGTCCCTGGAGGAGGTGGTCCCCGGCCTGGCCCTGGCGGAACTGGAGGACGGCGCCTTCTCCGGCTGTGTCTCCCTGCCGGACGAACAGATCTGGGATGGCATTGAAGTGGTGGGAAGCCGCTGCTTTGAGGGCTGCACCGGTCTGGTCCGGGTGGTGATCCCCCGGTCGGTGCAGGATCTGGGCCGGGAGCTGTTTGCCGGAACTGAAGTCAACCGGGTGACGGTGCGGGGCAGGCGGCCCTTCCTCTGGCCTCAGGCCTTTCACGCCCTGAAGGAGGGCTTTGAGCTGCGGCTGCCGGACTTCCCCATTCCCTCCCTGTCCCCCCGCATGGAGCTGGCGGCCTGCCGGGGCTTTGTCTCCATGTGGCAGGAGGGCTTCTCCTTCACCCAGGAGCAGGAGGACACCGGGTTGCGCCTGGTGGCCTCCCGGCTGCTGGACCTGTGGGACTGGGACCCGGCCCGGAACCTGATGCTGGGGGAGAAGCGGCTGACCCTGGAGCAGTGCCAGATCCTGGTGGGCCAGGCGGCGCTGCGCAATATGGAGCAGGCCCGGGAGACCCTGCTGGACTACGCCAACGGGAATTTTACCCCCTACCAGCTGGAAGTGGGGAGAGAGGACTTCTCCGTCTCCCGGACGGACCCCACCTTCTGGCGGGATCTGCGCCGCTGAAAAAAAGATCTGACCGGCCCCCTCTTCCTGTCCGGGAGGGGGCCGGTCTCTTCTGTCTCCAGGGGGAGAGATGCCTCCCCGGCGGGGGATCTCCGGGGGTCTGTGCCCCCTCAGGGGACCAGAGTCCAGTCCCGGGTCATTCCGTCTGTTCTGCAGGTCCGGATGGCCCTCACCCGGGCCCGCTCCACCCGGGAGGCACTGCCCTTCCAGAGGCGGGACCAGCCCCAGCGGGGGGAGGTGATGGCATAGCCGGGGCCGTAGGGGGCCCCCTCCCCGCCGGTGCCCCGGAAGAGCTTCACCGGCTTTCCCCGGTGGAGGCAGGGCACCGGCTGTCCCTCCCGGTCCAGAAACTCCACCACAAAGGTGACCTGCCGGTAGGTGTCCCCTCCCCGGTTGCGCCAGCGCAGGAAGAGGGAGAGGGTGTCCTCCGGCCCCTGCTCCAGGTCCACCCCGGTGATCTCAATGGGGCACTGCCGGGGGGCCCAGGGCTCCCGCCCCTCCAGTCGCCGGACCCAGGTGGTCAGAGCCTGCTCCTCCGGATAAAACTGAAGCCCCGCCCGGGCCATGGCCAGGGCCAGATCCGGGCTGGAGAGGGCCAGTTCGGCCACCCGGTCCTGAAGGGCCGGACACCAGAGGGACTGCCGCTGCCGGCAGACCTGCTGCACCATCTGCCAGTGCAGGGCATCCCGGGGGAGCACCCGGGCCCAGTGGACAAGCCTCGCCCCCGGATCCCCCTCCTCCCAGCCCGCCAGAAACTCCTGCCGGGAGTCCTCCAGGGCCTCCAGAGCGGAGCGGGTCTGCCGGAGCTGTTCCTCCAGGCCGGGAAGGGGGGCCAGGCCCTCCAGGGCCTCCTCCAGCTCCCCGGGATCCGCCCCCTCTGCGGCCACCCGGTCCAGCAGCTGCTCCAGGGTGTTCTCCGCCTGCCGCCGGGCCCAGGGCCGCTGGCCCTCCGGCAGCCGCTGCCGGTACAGATACAGCACCTGCTGCCAGGACCCATCCTCCAGGGCGGTGCGGAAGGCCCGCCTCTCCGCCTCCCGGCCCAGAGGCGGCAGCAGCAGGAGAAGCAGCGCAAGGGAGACGGGCAGAAGTCCCCGGCCAGGACATCTCCGGGGGAGCTCTCTCCGGCACAGGGGGTGGGGCGCTCCCAGGGACTTCCGGGGGGAGCTCTCCCCCTCCGGGGATGTCTTCTGCCGGGAGGGCGGTGGGAATCTCATGAAGAAGGGGACCGGATGCTCCAGCCCGGGCGGGCAGCACCCATAGCGGATTTTCCTCCGGCGTGGGCCCCCCTTCAGGGGGAGGCAGGGGAGAGGGCCGGGGGGACAGAGGCCCCCGGCGGGGATGTCCCGGCCCTCCCCGGAGGGGAGTGAGCCCCCCGCCTGTGGGTCCGGGGTTTCCTCCAACCCGGCCCGGCTTTCCCCATCCTGGGGATGTTCCCGGTCCTCCGGGCATCCGGGCTCTCCCGCCTCGGGAAGGGGAGCCGGGGCGAGGAGCTGCTGCCCGGCGGGGTATCCCTCCTGCAGCTGTCCCCCCTCCGGCTCCCATGCCCCCTCCCGGGGCAGGGGGAGAGGTGTGGGGCCCGGGCCATCTGCCCCAGAGGCCCAGGGGACGCTGTCCTCCCGCCCGGCAGGCTGGGAAGGGGGGAGGAGGAGCTCCATCCCGCTGTGGGACAGCAGGGAGATCCGGGGCAGGTCTTCCAGGTCCGGGATCTCCGGGAGGGCGTACTGGTCCAGGTGCTGCTCCCGGGGCAGCTTTCGCCGCCTGGGGGGCAGGCCGCAGAGGGCCATGGCTTTTTTCAGGCAGTCCAGGTGGGGAATGACCCCCTCCAGGCTCCGGGTGTGCACCGGCAGGGGGAAGGGCAGGGTGACCAGCAGGGAGAAGGAGAGGGGCCGGCGGAGGGTCCCCTCCGGCACCTCTCCGGTACTGTCATCCACAATGCGGGCCGTTTTTCTCCTGCGGCCCCTCCCCCTGGGCAGCACCAGGGCGTCCAGACGGGAGCGGGAGTTGTGGCGCAGCAGGTTCACCAGGCAGATGGCCTCCATCAGGGGCGGGGAGAGAATCTCACCCTCCGGCCCCGGGAGGGGGCAGAGCCCCAGCAGCTCCCGGGGGGCCACCGTCAGGGTGGCCTCCTCCAGATGGAGCCGCAGCAGGGCGCAGCCCCGCAGCAGGATGCACCGCGCCAGCTGCCCCAGATGCCGGGAGGACAGCACACCGCAGGCCTCCTCCGGGGCCCGGTGGGGAGGGCGGCCCTGCCAGAGGGGGAGGATGACCCGGCCCTGGCCGTCGGTGAGGCAGTGTAGGCGCCCCTGCTCCACCCGGAGCAGCAGGGGGCGGCCCGGGTCCTCCCGGAGCAGGGCCTCCAGAACGGCCCTCTCCCGCTGCTGCAGGGCGGGAACGGGGCTCATGAGTTCACCTCTCAGGTCCCCAGAATGAACCCCACCGCCAGGGCGTACACCGTCTCCAGGCTGCCCAGCACCGCCAGGCTCACAAAGCACACCAGCAGGGCCCGGATGGCCCCGGCGCGCAGGCCGGGGTTGTCCGCCGCCCGGGCCAGGCGGACGATGTTGAAGACGGTCATGATGAGCACCACCAGGGTGGTGAAGGTGAGCAGCGCCGCCGCTGCCGTGTTGTAGGAGCTGACAAACGAGTGCATGGCCTCGCTGGTGAGCATGCGCCGCAGAATGTCGTCGCGGACCATGGTGCACACTTCCTTTCCGGATGGGAATGGGGCAGGGCCCGGAGTCTCAGCGCAGGGGCTGGTCCAGGTAGATGAACCCCGCCAGGTAGTAGGAGTCCTTATAGTTCCAGGAGCGGTAGCTGTCCCTGGTGGCGTGGCGCACCTTGGGGGTGGAAGTGCTGTGGTAGCCCTCCGAGTACCAGAAGCTGCCGTCCGCCTCCACCGCCTCCACGAAGGCCACGTGGCCGTAGGCGGAGCCGGGCACCTTGGGGGCCCAGCACACCCAGGCGTTGGCCCGGGGGGTCTGACCCCGGGCGAACCAGCCGGCGCAGCGGCTGTAGTAGTCCCCTCCGTTGCCGAAGCTTCTGGGCAGGCTGGCCACCGGGTAGCCGGTGGAGGCCAGGTACTGGGCCCCCCGGCCCCAGGCGTACCAGGGGCACTCCCCCGGGATGCCGCTGTTGATGCCCCCCTGGGCGGGGGAGGTGTGCCAGTAGTCCAGCACCCCCCGCCTCCAGTCTATGGCCTGGGCCAGTTCCCGCTCCAGCCGGGCAATCTTCTCCGGCTGAGCCCGGCCGTCCGGCCCCAGCAGGTCCCCGAAGGGCACGCCCCCGGAGAAGGCGGGCTGGTAGAACAGGGACATGGGGTCCAGAGACTCCCCCTCCAGCCAGGCGGCAAAGCGCAGTCCCCCCGGGGCACAGGTGCCGATGAGACTGCCCCGGTCCACCCGGCTGCCGGTGCTGAGGGAGATCTCCTCCAGGTTGCCGTAGAGAAGCCGCAGCTCCCCCTCCTTCACGGTGGAGGTCACCTCCACGCAGCGCCCCCAGGCCCCGGTGGTGGGGGACAGGTTCACCCCGGTGACCACCCCCGCCCCGGCGGCCAGGATGCGCACCCCGGCGGGCACCCCCACCAGAGTCCAGGGGTGGGCCGGAGACCAGGACTCCAGGGGGGCGTAGCTGGAGGCGGTGGGAGAGCCGAAGCCCGCCAGGGTGGAGCCGGTGCCGGGCACCGGCCGGGGGGTGGCGGAGGCGGTGCCGGAGGCGGCTCCCGCCTCCCGGCCCACAAAGAGGAAGGTGAGGTCCGGGGCGCTCTCCAGGGAGGCGGCGGCCTGCTCGTAGGAGACCTGGCTGGAGAAGGTGACCGCCTGGTAGACCATGTCCCGGGCGTCCTGGAGGGCGATGTCCGCCACAAAGCGCACCCGGGGGGTGTTCAGGGTGTCGTTGGCGGGGTAGAAGTGCTGGATCTGATCAAATATGCCCCGGATCTGCTCCAGCAGTGTGGCAAAGGAGCCCACCAGCTCCTCCACCCAGGAGGTGCCCGGGGTGGTGATGGCCCGCAGGGCGGACAGGGCGGTGAGCACGTCAAAGTTCTGCACCCGGTACAGCCGGTAGGGGCTGTCCGTGGTGACGAGATCCGCCCCGGGAAGGGTGCCGCCCCCGGCACTTCCCGTGGTGCCGCCTCCCGCCGGCAGGGCCTCCAGGATCCAGGCGTACCAGTCCCGGTAGCCCTGGGGGGTGAGGTGAATTCCCCCGGAATCCGTCATGGCCGGATCCAGCTCCTCCCCGAAAAACGCTGTGCAGTCCAGAAAGACCACCCCCTGGGTGCATATCTCCCGGAGCCAGCCGTTGAACTGACGGACCCGCTCATTGGTGAAGCCATCTCCGGCGGCGGAGCGGGCGGCGGACACCGGGGGGATGGAGAGAAAGACGATGGAGGCGGCGGGATTGGCCTCCCGGATCTCCCCCGCCAGAGCCCGGCAGCCGGCCTGAAAGGCCTCTTTGGTGCAGTCCGGCAGCTCGTTGGTGCCCAGCTCCACCAGGGCGGTGCGGAAGTTCTGATCCCCCAGCCGGGGATAGATCTTCCCGGGCACTCCGGACAGCCGCAGTCCGTTTTCGCAGAGGAAGGCGTGCCGGCCTCCGGCGGCGGCCTGCAGCCCCTCCACCAGGGAGTTGCCTATGAACAGCAGCTGCTCCGGGGCAATGGACTCCCCGGGCCCCGGGGGACCCGGCTGGAGGGCGTACTCCCCCTCCCCCTCCCCCCGGTCCAGAGAGGCGGCCAGAGCCCGGGCCTGGTCCGGGGTGGGGGCGGGCCGGCCCAGCCAGTCCACCGGGGACAGGTCCTGGTATCTGGACCAGCAGTAGTACTGGGTGCCTCCGCCCCCGGCCCGGTTGTCCGTGGTCATCCACACCGGTCCCTGGACGAAGAGGGCCTGCCCGATGATGTTGGAGGGGATGGCGAAGGCCCCGGTGAGGCACTCCCGGGCGCTCTCATAGTCCCGCCGGGAGGGCACCGCGGTGCGGATGGCCCCGCTCTTCCAGGTGGAGTAGGCGTTGGGCCAGGCGATGGCGTCCAGCAGGGTGTCCCCGTACTGGCCGGTCTTCCACCGGTTGACGCACACCGCCCCCACCATCAGCTCATCCAGCTTGTTGCTCCCCGCCTCCCGGGAGATGAGCTTGGCCAGCAGGGTCACGTCGTCCCAGTCCGCCTCCCCTCCCCCCTCCGGGAGGGGGCCCTGGCCCGGGGCGGCGGTCTCCAGGGGCTGCAGCAGGCCCAGCTTGGTCATGAGCTCCACAATCCCCGGGTTGTCCTCCAGCCGGCGGGAGAAGTCCAGGTCCTCCAGCACCCCCTGGGGTACGTAGCAGACATAGTCCCGGCAGTAGGCCTCCAGGTAGTCAAAGCCCCAGGGGGCCGTCTCCTCCCGGCAGCGGGGCAGCAGGGTGTGGACCTCCCCGGTGCGGATGGCCGCCAGGGTCCCCGCCTGGGGACAGCCCTCCCCGTAGACCACATCCGTCACCGGATCCGCCGGGTTCCGGCTGCTGCCCGGGGAGAGGGGGGCGGTGGTCTCCTCGGTGCCCTCGTAGAAATAGGAGATGGACCCGGACAGGGTGGCGGCGGCGGTGAGCAGGGGGATGGTGAGGGGATAGACCCCGCCCCCGTCCCGGTTGGAGAACTTCTCCAGGCCGGGGCCGAAGTCGGTGGAGGCCAGCAGCTGGTCCTCCCCCTCCAGGGCCATGGGGATGGGCTCCTCCTCCAGGAAGGAGGCGATCTGTGCCGGGGTGGGGGCGCCCACCAGGGCGGTCCAGTCCCCGCCCCCCTCCGGGGTGGGGGGAGACTCCAGGGCGTGGAGGGCCTGCTGCACCTGGGCCGGGGTGGCCCCATCGGGGATGTCCACCGTCTGTACCCCCAGACAGGTCTCCACCCTCTGCCAGGAGCCGTCCTCCCCCTGCTGCCAGGAGAAGCGGTGGAGGTCCACCTGGATGGCCCTGCAGCGGCAGCGCAGGTACCGGTCCTTCCGGAAGGCGTCGTACTGGAGCACCGAGCCAAGGCCCCAGTCCCATACCCCCGGCTCCGGGGTGTCCCTTTGGCTGAGGCCGTCCTCCCCCCAGGGGCGGGAGCGGGGGAGAAGCTGGCCGGAGTCCCGGTCAAAGACGGGCACCGCCTCCACCCGGCCCTCCGGCCCCGTCTTCCAGCAGACGGGGCGGATGACCTGTTCCGGGTAGAAGAAGCGGCCGCCGTGGAGCAGCTCGTCCGCCATGCGGATGAAGTGGGAGGAGAGGTAGAAACTGTCCTCCCGGTGGAAGTAGTCCCCCAGGGCGGCGAAGTCCTCCGTCTGATCCGGGTCGGAAAAGCGGTAAAGCCGCCCGTCCACCACCTTGCGGAAGGAGTCCAGGGACAGGTACTTGTAGTAGGCGTCAATGAGGGCCTGGGGCTCCGTCAGGGCGGCGGCGTGGAGCAGTCCGTCCTCCCCCCGCACCGTGGGGTTGTCATGGTGCCAGTCCAGGCTGAACTGGCCGGAGGTGCCCCGCTCCTCCTTCAGCAGGTGGTAGCCCGGCCCCACCACCCCCAGGATGAGCACCAGCACCGCCAGCAGCACCCCTCCGGCGGTGAGCAGAGGCCCCCGCAGGTGGCGCAGCAGGGCGGCCCGGCAGATCCTCCGGGCGGCCCCCCGGCGGGGGAGGAAATCCTCATCCATGGGGTTCCCCTCCCTCCTCTCCGCCGGTCTGCCCCGGGGTGAAGAGGCCGAAGGGCACCGGTACCAGGGTGCCCTCTCCGCTCCCCTCCTCCCCGGGCACATAGCGGAAGAAGCGGGCCTCCTCCGGCCCCCGGGCCACCTCCCGGTCCGTGGTGACCCGGAAGCGCAGCATGCCGGTGCCCCGGGCAAAGAGATCCGCCGCCTCCCGGGCGGTGTCCAGGTCCTCCGCCAGCAGCAGGAAGACGGGCTGAGCCGGGGTGAACCGCCGCCAGTGGCCCCCTTTCAGAAAGGGGACAATCTGTTCGGCCACCTTGCGGCGCCACCAGCAGGGCAGGTCCCCGGCCCGCACCGCCTCCAGCAGGAAGGACCGCGCCCCGGACCCGGTGTCCAGGGCGAAGCCGGCGGAGAAGCGGGCGTCCCGGGGTCCGGCGCAGACGGTGAGGGAGGGCTCAAACCAGCGCAGCTGCCGCCCCCTCCCCGCCTGCAGGGCCAGGAAGAAGTCCAGCACTCCAAGGCGGCGCAGCACCTGATCCGGGCAGCGCCGGCTGTCCGCAGCCTGCCAGAACACAAAGTCCTCCCGGTGGTAGTGAACCAGAATGCCCGCCCCGCTTACGTCCAGGCAGAAGATGCGCAGGGCGTCCGGGGGGAGCTGCTCCAGGGGGAAGAGGGAGAGGGTGAAGGCGTTGAGTGCCCGGTTGTCCAGGAAGAGCTCCAGCAGCTGCCCCAGGTCTCCGGGGCGGTGTCCCGCCAGGGCCAGGGCCCGCTCCAGCTGGGCCTGAGTGGCGAAGGTGAAGCGGGAGAGCAGCCTGAGCACCTCCAGCCCCCGGACCTGCAGGGGCCGCTCCAGGCCCAGAAACCAGTGGACGGACATGCACTCGCTGCGGGCCCGGGCCAGGGAGCCGGAGTGGTGCCAGGACTGGACCCAGTCCCCGGGCACGGGGAACTGACCCTCCTGATTGGCGATGAGATAGACGGGATCCGGCATGGTGTCACCCCCTCTCACCGCAGGACCCGGAGGATGCGGCCCCGGATCCTGGGGGGCAGGGCCAGCTCTCCCCGGGGCACCACCTTGGTGATGCGCAGGGCCACCCGCACCCCCTGCTCCACCTCCACGTTGCTGGGCAGGGTGCACAGGGCATCCAGCCCCGGGGCGATGCGCACGAAGATCCCCATGCCCGCAGGGAAGCTGCGGATGCTGAACACGGTGCCCGTCACCGAGGAGCCCTGGGCAAAGTTCCAGGCGGGGCGGAGGGGGCGGCGGTAGGGGCGCACGGTGCGCCAGTAGATCCTCCCCTCCGGGGTCAGCTCCCGGCAGTAGACCTTCAGCCGGTCTCCCACCTGGCGGGTCTCTCCCACCTCCGAGTAGTCCTCCGAGTAGTCCGAGTGCTTCAGCACCCCCACCACCCCCCGGACCTCCACGCAGGCGCCGAAGGGTACCAGGTTGAGCACCCGGCCATCCAGGGTGCGCCCCGCCCGCAGATCCGGCAGCAGGGCCTCCTTCAGCTGCTGCTGAGCCAGGCGGCGGGAGCCGGTGAGCACCGGGCCGGCGTCCAGCAGCACCAGGGGCACCTTCTGCCCCAGCAGGTACTCCAGGGACCCCCGGCGGAAGTCCAGGTCCGCCTCCTTCCGGCTCACCACACAGCTGCGCTTCTCCTCCCAGGGGTGCAGCTGCACCCCCACGGTCATGTGCTGTCCCAGCTCCAGGGTGGTGCCCGTCTGCTCCACCTTGCCCCACACCACGGTGCGCTGGGCCACCAGGGCGGCCAGGTCCTTCTGCATGCCGCTCTCACATTCCATATGACATTTGCCTCCTTTCCGGGGTCCTCCGGCCAGGCCGGAAAGGGCACCCCATCATTGTATGCAGTTGCTGCGGATTTTGGCTGGAGGGCCATTCCCCAGGCATTCTGGTCCGGGAGAGGGGGCTGATCCCCGAAAAGGATCCTGTTAAGACCTTGATATGGATTCTTTTAGACACCATCTCCTCCTGCAGAGGGTGCGGAGGGGCCGGTTTTTCTCCCCGGCGGGCACCCGGAGAGGGGCCATGGAGGGCGTCCGGAGCTCTGAGCGCAGCTGAGGACACAAAAAAAGACGCCTTTTTGGGCGCCAAAGTTTTCTGACTTTTTTGCGTTTCTTTTGGTGAATCTGACCAAACCGGAGCAGGGGAGGGGCTTTTGGGCCGGGAGGACAGATCTGTCCCGCTGCGGAGCGTTTCCGGAGCGGGGAGGCGGGAAGGTGATGTGGGGTGTGGGGGTGAACGGTCCGGGGCAGGGCGGATGTTTCTGCCG
>CAYXVN010000079.1:0-11833 GCA_964468565.1 uncultured Oscillospiraceae bacterium
CCGGCAGATTCTGTATGTGAGTGAAGGCAGGTGGTTTGCCCAAAAGAACAAGATAGTCTGTGGAGTTACAATCTGTAATTTGGAGGATGGATCAGGATCATCCAATAGCATTGAAAAGGGCAAGCCGGAAAACTGCGTGTGTATTCCAGCCTTGGTGGGATCACAGGAGATGAGTCCTGTCTCCCCGCTGCTTGTTGCAACCGAGCACCTGGCCGTGAAGAGACCACCGCCCAGATTTTCAAAATTGCAATTAACCAACTTGGTCATTTTGAAATCTGGAAGGTTAGCAAAATGTAAAAACACGAGCGGTTTTGGATATCAGCACAAACATAACCTTTGGAGTCTTGCCCTAATCTTAGATGATGGTGCAGATGTTCTCATCGCTACGAGTTGGGCAGTCTGGAAGAATTAAGGGGGGCACCCAGGCTGGTAGCGTCTCACGGAATGAGCCGCTGACTCCTAAATGACAGCCACGACCGAGCACATGGCCGCAAAGAGAGTACCAACAAGATTTTCAAAATTGCAGATAACCAAGTTGGTCATTTTCAATCCGGCAGATTCTGTATGTGAGTGAAGGCAGGTGGTTTGCCCAAAAGAACAAGATAATCTGTGGAGTCACAATCTGTAATTTGGAGGATGGACCAGGTTCATCAATAGCATTGAGAAGGGCAAGCCGGATTACTACGTGTGTATTCCAGCCTGGGTGGGATCACAGGAGATAAGTTCTGTCTCCCCTCTGCTTGTCGCAGCCGAGCACCTGGCCGCAAAGAGAGTACCATGCAGATTTTCAAAAGTGCAGATAACCAAGTTGGTCATTTAGGAATCCGACAGATTCAGCATATGAGTGGACACAGGTTGTATGGCGATTAGCACACGTATGTCTGTGGAGCCATGATCTGAAGTTTGAAGGATGGTTCAAAGGCATCATCATCTAGAGAATAGTAAGCGAAAAAGCAGAAGGGCACTCCAGGCATGCTAGGGAAAAAGGAGAAGAGTCCTATCTGTCCGCCGCTTGTCGCGGGTGTGCTACTGTTCATGAAGAGAGTGCCAAACAGATTTTCAAAATTGCAAATAACCAAGTTGGTTATTTTGAAATCCAGAAGGTTCGCAACATGGAGAACATAAGCGGTTTTGGATATCAGCACAGGGATAACCTTTGGAGTCCTGACCTGATCTATGATGATGGTACAGAAGTTCTCATCGCGACGAGTTGGGCAGTCTGGAGGAATTAGTGGGGGTTCCCAGGCTGGTAGCGTCTCACGGAATGAATCGCTGACCCTTCAATGTCAGCCACGGCCGAGCACCTGGCCGCAAGGAGAGTACCGACCAGATTTTCAGAATTGCAGATAACCAAGTTGGTCATTTCCATTACACTTCCCTGCAGGTGCGAGGGAAGAATCCATTCACGGCAGTTGCTTCAGTTGGACGGCTGTCCATACACCCACGCAACCAGCTGCGGCTGCCCTGCGCCAGAGCCAGAGGCGGGTGGATCTGCCTGAATCTTCTCTTCCAAACCGGCAATGATTCCTGACTCCAGCCAGAAGGCCGTGATGAAGCGATACAGTCCAGATTGAAACCATACTTCCGGAATGCACAAAGCCGGCTGCAGATGGAGTGGAATGGCCAGTGGCGGAGATGCTCAATGGAAGGAGCCATGGGGATGGATTTCCTGCACGCTCTGAAATACAGGTGGGGGAAAGACTCTTGCCTGGGCACCGCTGCCCACTCAGCATGGAAAGTCACTTTGCAGAACAGGCCAGAGGGGTCAGAATTTCTGGTGCATCCAAGCCTTCCCCGCATCGGACGCACTGGAGCAGAGCTGAGCATCTCTTCCTTGCAGATGGTGTGAACAGGTCAGGTATCTGCTCATGCGGTGCCAGTGAAGGCAGCTGTTGTGAACATGGGCTCAGAGACCTGTATGAGAGGGAAGACGAGGATCAGCAGGGGATGGCAGCCCTGTGAGACGGACAGAGCAGGACCTGCTCAGGTGCCGTTAGAGGACAGGGGCGGATCCCCGCACCGGTTACGGGGACAGGATTCACATGATTCCATCAGCCAGGGCGGAAGAAGACAGTGAGCGGAGGAGATGGCTCAGCTGCCGGGAGGGGAAACTGCCTCTGGCCCGGGGCCAGAAATGAAAATGACCAGGTTGGTTATGAACAGATCTGTCAGCGGCCAGCAGTGGAGAGGCCCGTCTGACCTGGGGATGCAGGGGAGAACGGAAGAACCCACAGGGCAAAACCGGGGGTACCCCGGGGGATAAGTCCGCCTCTGCCCATTTCATCCCGTTGCCTGGGGGTCGGGGCCTCATTGGAGCAGGGGTCCGAAGGGTGAATTCAGGTGTGGTAGGGGGGCTGAAAAACCCGGACAGCTTTTCAAAATGGTGTATTGACGCATTTTGCAGCAGGTGGTATAATTCTCATATATGCTAGAAGGAGGCGACCAGATTGAAGGTTATCTCCATGATCAACCAGAAAGGCGGGGTAGCCAAGACGACCACAACCCGCAACATGGCCTACGTCCTTGCTACCCGGTTCAACAAGAAGGTGCTGCTTATCGATATGGACGACAGCGGCAACCTCTCCTCCTCGTTGGACCGCTACCCGGAAGACGGAGATGTAGCGAAGGGTGTAGGTCTGCTTCTCTGGGACAAGAAGCTGCCCATCGAGAGGGTGATCGTATCGACGAAATATCCCAATATCGACATCGTCCCCAGTAACCGGTCTCTGGCATACGCCAAAGCCCAGATTGAGGCAGACCATATCACCCCCATGCAGCTGAGGCTGAGGAAGAAGCTGGTTCCCATGATCAACAGTGACCAGTATGATTACTGCATCCTGGACTGCAAGGCTGGCCTGGATACCCTGGTAGCCAATGCCCTGGCGGCCTCCCAGGAGGCAATCATTCCCACTGATGTGGATTCGGATGCACTCCAGCTGGTGTACCGGGCCATCGAATCCCTGGAGGAAATCCAGGAATACAATCCCGTGTTACGGCTGAAGGGGATCCTGTTTACCAAGATAGGAGTAAACTCCGTGGACAGGCAGGGGATAGAGGTCGTTGCCGGGAAGTTGCCGTATCCTGTTTTCAACACCTACATCCGCCACTCGGTTGACGTGAAAAAAAGCCGCTTTGGCATGCTCATGTGTGCAGAGTTGAAGAAGAACTGCAATCCTGCCATTGATTATGACAACTTTGTGGCAGAGTACCTGGGTGAGCCCCCTCTCCACCCGGAAGGTGCATTCCGCATTCGCCAGACGCAAAACGCCTGAGGATTGAGAAAAGAGGTTGAAAAAATGGCAACGAATTTTAATATCACGGAATCCAGCTCCGTAAATCAGCTGCTCAACAGGGAGTCAATCAATCTGGGTGCCAGGAACACCCGGATCACGAAGCTGGACCGGGCTTCTCTGGTTTTCCTGGATGCCAACTCGGAGGTCTATCCGGATGTCCATGAGACCACTCCTGAGCTGGAGGCAATGGCGAAGGACATCTCGGAGGCAGGTGTTCAGCAGCCCCTGGTTGTCTATCCCCTGGAAGGGACTACCCAGTTCGTGGTGCTCTCCGGCAACAGGCGTCTGGCGGCAATCGATCTTGCTCAGTCCCTGTTCGGGACAGAGATTGAGTATGTGCCCTGCATTGTCCAGGATGCTCCAGCGGACAAGGATGATCTGATGATGCGGGTCATCAAGAACAACCTGCAGAGGAACAAAAGCAGCTGGACCCGGATGCGGGAGGTGGCGGTTTACTACCACTCCGTCAAGGAGAAGCTCCGGAAGGATGGGCAGAAGGGAGCCAGGGAGATCGTCAAAGAGGACCTGGGTGTGAGTGACAGTGAGATCTCCCGGTACATGAAGATCTACAACAATCTGATTCCGGAGCTGATGGAGTATTTCAGGACGGACAACGAGGGCAACAGTCTTATATCGACGAACGTTGCCTATGACCTTGCCTGCCGCACTCCGGAGGAGCAGCAGATGATTCTCTCTCTGTGGGATAAGGTGGAACCGCTGACCCTCTCCCATGTGACCAACCTGATCATGGGTCACGAAGTTTCCGATCCGGACCACCCGACAGAATCTCCGGAGGAGAAGAACCAGACCGAAGAGAAGGAGTCCGATGAGGGAGAGGCGGCTGATGGCGGGGATCCGTTCACGCCTGTGAATCTGACGGACGGCCTGAAGCAGCTGCAGGATCTGTGTGCCGATCTGGCTGATTACCAGATCCCGGTCTCCACCACCAAGGGTGCTGCCAGGACAGAGCAGAAGCTGATGCGGAAGCTGTCAAAGGAGCTGGCCAGAGTTGCGGCCCTGAAAGAGGAGCTGAACCGGCACATCCAGAAATACGGATCATCGGCTCCGGCTCAGACCGGGGAGACCATGTGATGTCCAGGCTGGGCATTTCACAAATTCGCCATGCTATACCCCCCAGACCGTTTCGGTCTGGGGGCTTATCGTCGGGGTGGCAAGGGTCAGGCTCAGTGATCTCTCCTGTCATCCGGAGCACCGGAAAGCCACAGGACCGGTGTGGATGTCCTGTGAGAAGCCGGGGCAGATCAGGGAGTGGGATCTCTGCCGGGCGGAGACACAGTTTTCAGACTGCCACCGGGTTTTTCCTCCGTTCACCCCTTTCCATGTGAGCCTCCGTATCCACATAGATTCAGGCAGAGATAACATATTCCGGAAACAGGTGGCCTGCATTGTGTTCCCCGGAGAATCACGCGGAGGGGGAAGCAGGAAACCCCGCCCAGGCTGTATCAGAGGCGGGGTGATGATGAAATTGGCGCTCAGCCAATGTCCCGGGAAGGGGATCCATGGCAGGTTTCCTCCTTCATCCACCCGGCTGACGTTCGCTCCCCAACGTCGGAAACTGTGTATTCCGGTCCTGCTTCACAGCCATCCCCAGACATGACAGGTTCCGGGATGCAGGGAAGCCCTCCCCCATCCCCCCTGAATTGGCAGACTGACGGGGCGAAGTTTTCACCCATAGGGGCGGGGATACCGGAGGAAAGATTGGGGGAGGGCCATCTCCGGGAAACTGCCTGCCGGAATTCCCAGGAGGCCCGAATCCCTTCAGATCATGGGGGAAATGGAGGGGGGTCATGCAGGGAAACCCCAGACCGGATCCGGAATGGGCCGTTGCTGCCGCAGAAGGGGAGCAGAACCGGGCAGGACAGGGCTTTTTGACAGATCAGACAAAATTCTCTCAAAAACAGGCTGTAGAACTGGTCATGTTTTTTGCGCCTCCATGGCTCACAGATATCATAAAAAGGTGTAGAATAGGAGCAGTTGACCGATATCATCATAGGAGGTCAAGGAAAATGGACGATACCGATAACTTCTGCGGCATCCCTGCCACAGAACTGGCGGAAGAGCTTGCCCGCCGTACCGGAATGTCATACAGCAGAGCAGAGGAGATCACGGAAATCCTGGTGGAGATGCTGAAGGAAAACCCGGCCTCACTGCTGGCGGGTCTGACGTTTACCTATCAGTCCGAGGATGGAGAAATCTCCTGCACCTGGAACTGGAACGCCTGTTTTCCCCCGTTCTGAGGATTTCTCCCGGCTCACTTCGCACCCGCAGCATGCACTTCCCGATGTCCCGGACAGAGAGTCTGGAAGGGGCGCTGACCTGGTCCCTTGTGCATCCGTCACAGTGGTCCGTGACGGATGCACAGGCACAGCCAGGGAAGAAGCGGCTGGGTACGGATACCATGCATGACCTGGCTGTCCGGTACCGGAAAACCAGGTTGTGGACCGTACGCCATGGGGACAGTCCGTTCTTCCGACGGGCGCACCGGATACCCCAGTGTCATGGGCATGATGCAGACCTGCAGGGGGCTGAATGCCTTTCGGGACAGGGGGGCTGTGTCTGCTGCTGAAACGAACAGTTCCCTGTGCAGGGGGAGTCCTGGCTTATCTGCAGGGAGCAGGAGTGCCTCCCGTGGGGACTGATGAGGCGGCCTATGAGAAAGAGGAATGGCCCCCTCACCTGGAGGGGAAAAGGGATGTGAACAGCAGTAGGGGATTCCCCCTCTGCCGGTAAGCTGTCTGCACCCTGGAAACTCCTCTGTATGAAAAGCGGAGCCCCGGCTGGAGGCCTGAGGCAGCGCTGTCCCGGGAAGCTGCTCTTCATGCTCCAGACCTTCCCCCGGGAGATGGGCGGGGTGCCTGAGGTGCCGGGTGTGCTGCTGTGTCCGGAGCTGTGGATGTCCGGACTTCTGCCTATGGAGAGCCCGTTCTGCAGCGGGGACATGGCGGATGGGAAGATCCGGATGTCCATGGGCTGCCTGATGGAAAGAGGCACCCGGCCCGGCGTCATTGCATTGGGGGAGGGACCTGGCCAGTTTGATGACGGCAGGCATGAAGTACCCCTAGTGTTTCCCACCAGCAGGAACTGGCTTCAGTCTCTGCCAGCTCCGTAAAGCCAATCTGCTTTCGTCATTCTGACGACTCAGTTGGATGAATCATACCTTATCTGGAGTAGTGAGGGCCTGATTCCACTGCCCCCAGGGGATTACAACCGGCTCCTGCACCGCTTTGCCATAGCCCTGCCTGAAAACTGAGAAAACCAGAACCGCCTGTCCGGCATGGGTCCGGGCAGGCGGTTTTTCGGTGTGGCTGCGCTCTGTGGCTCACGGGGCATCTGTTCCCCTGGGAGACGGTGCATGCTGGCAGGGAATCCCGGGTTTTCTCCTCAGGCAGCCTGGCCCCCGGAAGAATCCGGAATATGGTTCCCCCGTGAAAGGGAGAGGACATCTTCGGAAATGGGGAGCGCTGCGCCCTGGGGGAAAAGGGGGGAAGCCTATTCCCTGCGGTTGCGGTACTCTCCGCTGAGAATGCTGCGCCACCACGCCTCCTGGTCAATGTACCAGCGGATGGTACGGCGGATGCCCTCGTGGAAGGGGGTGGAGGGAAGCCATCCCAGCTCGGCGTGAATCTTGGCAGGATCAATGGCGTAACGTTTGTCATGTCCCTTGCGGTCCGTCACGAAGGTAATGAGCGATTCCGGCTTTCCCAGTGTCTCGCAGATGAGACGCACAATGTCAATGTTGTGCATCTCATTGTGTCCCCCGATGTTGTACACCTCACCTGCCGTACCGCCGGTGAGGATGAGGTCAATGGCGGCGCAGTGGTCCTCCACGTAGAGCCAGTCCCGGACATTTTCTCCCTTGCCGTATACCGGCAGGGGCCGGTTCTCCATGCAGTTGACGATCATCAGGGGGATCAGTTTTTCCGGGAACTGATAGGGTCCGTAGTTGTTGGAGCAGCGGCTGATGGTTACCGGAAGCTGATAGGTGCGGTGGTAGGCCAGGGCGAGGAGATCAGCAGAGGCCTTGGAGGCACTGTAGGGACTGCTGGCGTGAAGGGGAGTGGTCTCCGTGAAGAAGAGATCCGGGCGGTCCAGAGGAAGATCGCCGTAGACCTCGTCCGTGGAGACCTGATGAAAGCGCTGAATCCCGTATCTGCGGCAGGCGTCCATCAGCACCTGTGTCCCCAGAATATTGGTGCGCAGAAAGATCTCCGGGTCTTCGATGGAACGGTCCACATGGCTCTCCGCGGCGAAATTGACCACCATGTCCGGTTTTTCCTCCTCAAAGAGGCGGTACACGGCGTCCCGGTCACAGATGTCTGCGCGCACAAAGCGGAACCCTGGGGTGCCCAGGACAGGAGCCAGGGTATTCAGATTCCCGGCGTAAGTGAGGCAGTCCAGACAGACGATACGCCAGTCCGGGTGGTGCTCCCGTTCGTAGAAGATGAAGTTGCTGCCGATGAAGCCGGCACCGCCGGTGACAATGACATTCATGGAATTCCTCCTTGGGGGACAGGACCCCTTCTGTTCTCTTCAGGCGGCTTTTGGAAGGGGACCATCCGCAGGCAGCCGTTCTTCGGCATTATATCAGATTTCCGGTCAGAAGAAAAGAGAAATCTGCCCAGCAGGGAGTGGAGATTATCCGGAGGGGGGAGATCCGGGCCGGGAGAAGAGGATCTCCTGCCTGCCTCCTGCGCAGCCGGGGAAGGGTGCCTCTCCGGGACCCTTCCGGCTCTGTCATCCTCTTCCGGGGAGTCCTGAAGGAGACCGGGGAGGATGTGCCTTCCCAGGCTGTCAGGTCCCTCATCCTCACCTTCCGGCGGCCACGCTCCCCCCAGGCAGATGGGCCGGGAGGGGATGGGGTCAGGGTCCGGAATCAGGAACGCCAGCCCTGGGGGGATACAGTCTCCGGAGGGTGTTCAGGCCTTGGGAAGGTGTTCCGGCCCGGGGAAAAGCCCCAGGCACGCCACGGTGCCTGGGGCAGGACAGAGAATCCGGGAATGTGGAGCAACAGCCCCCATCATCCCATGTGGGAGAGCAGCAGCAGGGCGGCAAAAAAGGGGAGACACACCAGGCACAGAGAGATGCCGGCGGAGGTGACGATGCTCCGGGAGCGGCTGGAGATGAAGAGAATCCCGGCAGCGCACGCTGCGGTCAGCAGGAGCCGGAAGGCGGCGATGAGCACCAGCACCATGCCTATGGTCCATCCCCCAGGCAGGCCGGCAAAGGCATCCACACTGATGGCCGGAGCCTGGAGCAGGAGGGGGCCGTACCCGCTCCAGAGGGTTACAAAGCGGGGGACATAGGCGATCACCGCCGCCAGGAGAGAGAATCCGGCACAGTGAACCATCTTGGCCCGGGCTGCCCGGCTGCGCTGCCCGGCAGCTGTCTGGAGGATCTCCACTCCGGTCTGCCGTTCCACGGCAAAGACCCCGCACAGGCCCAGCACAAGGGCAAAGGCCAGCCGGACAGTATTGCTGAGGTCAGCCATCTGGCCATCCGGCCCGAACAGTTCCCGGTAAGGGGACCGGTACAGATACCACTGCCCCTCCCGCAGATTGTCATACTGGAAGCGGGCGGTCTCAAACGCCGGCTGTGCCCGCAGCCGGATATCCGCCTGGGTATCGTTTGGGGATGTCTGGCTGAGCTGGGCAAACTGCTGCTGGGTCCGCTCCAGGAATTCCTCCTTCTCCGGACCGGGAGGTCCCTCCAGAATGGCGGACCAGGAGGCATAGTAGTGCTCCCACTCCCCCCGATTGATGTAGCAGTTCCGGCAGTCCACAATCTGAAGGACAAGAAACAGGGCAAGTACGGCTGCGGCAGCATTCATCACATACAGCTTGTAACCTTCATGTCCCAGGAGGCTGGTGCCCGTTTTCCCGGGCCGGGCAGACCTGCCCATGGCCTGACGGAGCTTCCGGACAGGCACCGGTGACCTGGAGCAGAAGAGAACGGCTCCTGCCGCTGCAGATCCTGCACAGAGTACCAGGCAAAGTCCGGAGGACACTGCTCTGCAGGAAATCAGTGCCCCGCCCAGGCTGACCAGGAGATTCCCCTGAAAGCAGGTCTCGCGAAAGAGCATGGCCGTCAGACTCAGTGCTCTCAGCCAGAGGCTGTCTGAAACCTGAAAGACAAAGGCCAGTGCCACCGTACCCCCCGCGCACAGTCCCAATACCAGGGGACGGCTGAAGGCGCAGGCCAGGGCGAAGAAGAACCCGCTGCATGCCAGGGCCCAAAGCAGGCGAAGGCCGTTCAGAAGAAGGAGAAAGCCCAGAACGGTATAAGGCCTGGGACAGAGTTCGAAGCCGTAAACGGCCTGGATGGGCCGGCTCAGATCTCCCAGCCCCAGAAGTGCGCTGCTGATGGCCACATCGGTGCCCACCAGTACCAGAAACCCGGCTGTAACCGTTGCAGTCACTGCCTCCAGCTTCCACCTCCAGAGGGTCAGGTGGCCCTGTTTCATCGGGTGCAGCAGAAGCATCAGCCCTTCACTGCGCTCCCCGGTGACCAGAACCAGGGTGGGAAGGACGGCAAACATCAGGAGGATCACATCCGTGATGTGGAAGTCCGCCAGAACCTCCACGCCTCCGGAAAAGGCCACCGGAACATGGAGTCCCCGCAGCCGGGTGTACACATCCAGATTTCGCTGCAGGATCCTTTCCGTGGAGGGGCCCCCGCTGCCGAAGATTCCGGAATCCAGTTTCATGCGGGTTTCCTCCAGAAATCCCTCCAGAGTGTTCCGGTAATCCCGTGACTGGCAGATGCGCCCATAGGCCTCCCGGAGAATCCGGTATTCCCGCAGATCATCGGGGGACAGTTCCCCGACGTCCTGGGTGCTGTCCTCTCCCCAGATCCGCTGCTCCAGTGCCCTTACCGCCCGCTCCATTTCCTGGGGAGAATTCCAGGTCTCATAAGCGGTCCGGATCTCCTGCAGCGTAAAGCCCCTGCGGGAATCCGTGCAGTGGCGGTAAAAGATGAATCCGTTGGCCAGCACGCCGGCCGCCAGAAGGATGACTGCCCAGCGGGTCTGAAGCAGCTTGCGCAGCTCATGAATCATACGCTCACCTCACCGCCAAAGTGCCAGAGGTAGGCGTCCTCCAGGGTGGGTCGGACCGGGGTACAGGGCAGATCCGGCTGGTGCGGAACCAGAAGGCGGACCACCACACCGGTGGAACTGCGGGACATGCCGGAGACCACACCGAAGCGGGAAATATCCCGAAGTGCATCCTCCCCCACCTCCGCCTCGAAGACATGGCCCTCTACCGGCTGCATCAGGTCCTCCGGTGTGCCCTCCGCAATCCTCTTTCCCCGGTTCAGAAGTACCATGTGATCCGCAATGAATTCCACATCCGATACCACATGGGTGGAGATCAGGATGATCTTGTGCAATCCGATCTGCGCAATCAGAGTCCGCACCGCAATGCGCTGCTCCGGGTCCAGCCCGGCAGTGGGCTCATCCAGGATCAGAATGTCCGGGTCATCCAGAATTGCCTGCGCCAGGAGAAGGCGCTGCCGCATGCCCCCGGACAGACTGCGGATGGGCTTGCCGCGCACATCTGAGAGTCCCAGCAGCGAAAGGGCCCAGTCAATGCGCTCCCGTGCCCGTTTCCGGGTCATGCCCCGCAGTGCGGCAATGTAAAACAGAAAGCGCTCGGCAGTGAAGGAGGGATACAGGGTCTGCTGCTGTGGCATGTAGCCAAGCCTTGCCCGGTAGTCCCGCCCCAGACTGCGGATGTCTTTGCCCTGGTACAGGATCTGCCCACCCGACTGGACAAGATTTCCGCTCAGGATGTTCATCAGGGTGCTCTTTCCGGCCCCGTTAGGGCCCAGGAGACAGCAGATTCCCTCTTCCATGGTGAAGGAAAGACCACCCAGTGCTTCCTTTTCTCCATAGCGTTTTTCAAGGGCACAGATTTCAAGTTTCACGGTATTGTGCACTCCTGTTAGAATTCGGTATAAAAATCGCGTTTCGTCAGCCAGGTGCGGCCCTCCACAAAATAGTTGTCGCTTTCACCCACGATACTGCATTCCATATAAGTTCGGTTTCCCTTGTTTCTCATCTGGACCGGTTCTCCTCCTTCCAGAGGTGCGAACCAGATGGATACGGTGTTGCGTGACTCCGGCAGACAGGTAATGAAAAATGCTTTATTGTCCAAGACCCAGTAGTTAATAATATTCTCCATTTCAACAATTTTTCTGCCTGTTCCTGTTTTTAAATCATAAATGTACAGTGAATCAGAGCACAAATAAATAAACTGATCTCCATATATGTATGAACGATCGGCTGTAGGGATAAATCCATCGTGTACAGAATCCACAAGGAGTGTATATGTTCCGCTGGCCAGATCCAACAGTCCCAACTCGGAGTATGTGTGCAAAAGCTCAAAGCGTGGGTTAGTAAGGTCCAAGCCATGTTCCTCATTATAAGCCTTACAATCCTTATCAAGTTGATCTATGTCATTTTCATATTCAGAGACTGATTTCTGCACCAGTGCAGTGCCATTTGGTGTATATGCTTTAAT
>CAYXVN010000080.1:0-11801 GCA_964468565.1 uncultured Oscillospiraceae bacterium
AGGAGAAGGTGGAGAGGCTCTGGGCGATGGACTGCTCGTCCCCGATGTCCGCCAGAACCCGGTGGAAGATGCGCACGGTGGAGTCATCCCGGGCGGGAATGTGCAGGCCGCACTGGGCCATGAGGGTGATGAGCCCCATGGTCTTCAGGGTGACCGTCTTGCCGCCGGTGTTGGGACCGGTGATGACCAGGGTGTCAAAGGTGTCCCCCAGGGTGAGGTCGTTGGGCACTGCCGTCTTCGGGTCCAGCAGCGGATGGCGGGCTCCCCGCAGGCTGAGGCACTTATGGGAGAGTCTGGGCTGGGTGCACTCCAGCTTCAGGGAGAGCTGAGCCCGGGCAAAGATGGTGTCCAGCCAGATGAGCAGCTGGTAGTCCTCGGCGATGTCGGTGCGGTGGGTGGCGCAGTCGTCGGACAGTTCGGCCAGAATGCGGTCGATCTCCATCTTCTCCTGGGCCAGCAGCTACCGCAGTTCGTTGTTGGCCTTCACCAACCCCATGGGTTCGATGAAGAAGGTGGAGCCGGAGGAGGAGACGTCATGCACAAGGCCGGGAATGGCGTTTTTGAATTCCGACTTCACCGGCACCACGTAGCGGTCTCCCCGCAGGGTGATGATGGACTCCTGCAGGTACTTTGACTGGCTGGAGGAGATCAGTTTCTGGAGGATGTCCCGCACCTTGGCCTCGGTGGAGCGCATGCGCCGGCGGATGGAGGCAAGCTCCGAACTGGCGGAGTCGGCGATTTCATCCACCGCCAGGATGGAGCCGGTGATCTTGTCCTCCAGGAAACGGATGGGGGTCAGGGAGCGGAAGAGGTGGGAGATGGGGGTCTTCTCCTCCCCTGCCCCGTATTCCGCCGCAGCCCGGGCGGCGGAGAGCAGCGAGGCGATGTCCAGCAGTTCCCGGGTGTTGAGGCTGCCTCCCATTTCCGCCCGCTGCAGGGAGGCTGCCACCGGCCTTACGCCGGAGAAGGGCGGGGATCCCCGCAGCACCAGCAGCTTTACGGCTGCGGTGGTCTCCTGCTGGGCCCGCTCCACATCCTCCAGGTCGGTCATGGGGCGCAGGGCGCGGGATTTCTCCTTGCCCTCCTGGGTGACGGCGCAGTCGGCCAGAAGCTCCAGAACCCGGGGCAGCTCCAGGGTCTGGACGGATTTTTCAAAGAGATCACTCATAAAGGACGGCGCCTGGGACCCCGCAGTCTCCGCGCGGAACATCACGCGCCTTTCGCCCCCTCCACTCTCAGCTTGGTCCCGCCCCCCAGGAGGGGCGGTTCTTCCCTATTGTTGCACAGAATGCCCGCTTTGACAAGAATTTTTTTCCTGGGGGAGGGCAGGGACCCGGGCTGGCAGCTGCAGGGAGAGGGAAAAGAAACGGACAGCAGCTGCAGCTGCTGTCCGTGGAGCGGAACAGAAAATCAGGCTTTCGCTTTTTTCACCTTGTCGAAGTAGTCCTTGGTGATTTTGGTGACAACTCCGGACAGGAGCAGCAGAGCGATCAGGTTGGGGATGGCCATGGCGCCGTTGAGGGTGTCGGAGATGTCCCACATAAGCTTGCCGGAGCCGGTGGCACCCACGATGCAGACCAGAACGAAGATGATCTTGTAGACCATGGTGACGGTCTTGTTGTTGTGGGTCAGATAGCCCCAGCACTGCACGCCGTAGTAGCTCCAGCTGATGATGGTGGACAGGGCGAACAGCAGCAGGCTGATCTGGATGACGAAGCCGGCGATATTGCCGGGCAGAACCGTGTTGAACGCCGCCACCGCGGCCGCGCCCTTAGACGCGTACATGCCCAGCGCTTCCTCCCCCAGGGGGATCCCGGACAAAACCACAACCAGGCAGGTGATGGTGCAGATGACGATGGTGTCCACGAAGACCTCGAACACGCCCCAGATGGCCTGCTCAACGGGCTCCTCGGTGGAGGAGGCGGAGTGGGCGATGGGTGCGGAGCCCAGGCCGGCCTCATTGGAGAACACGCCCCGGGCAAAGCCCTGGCGCATGGCGGTCATGAAGCCATAGCCCAAGACGCCGCCGCCCACTGCCCGCATGCTGAAGGCACCGGAGATGATCTGAACGAAGGCATTGGGCAGGTCCGGGAGACGCAGAATGATGACTGCGATGCCCGCGATGATGAAGAAGACGGACATGAAGGGCACCAGGTAGGAGGTGACGGTGCCGATGCGCTTGACTCCGCCCACAATGACCACGCCCACGATGAGGGCCAGCACCACGCCGATGATGAGGCGGACGGTACGGCTGTCTTCCACGCCGGTGAGGCCGATGACTGCGCCGGCGATCTCGCTGGACTGGGAGATGTTGCCGATGCCGAAGGAGGCCAGGCCGCCCAGGAGGGCGAAGATGGCCGCCAGCCAGGCCCAGTTCTTGCCCAGGCCGTTGCGGATGTAGTACATGGGTCCGCCGTTGTGGGAGCCGTCAGGGCCGGTCTCCCGGTAGCGCATGGCAAGAGCAATTTCGCAGTACTTGGTGCACATGCCGAAGAAGGCGGAGACCCACATCCAGAAGGCCGCTCCGGGGCCGCCCACGAAGATGGCGCCGGTGACGCCGGCGATGTTGCCGGTGCCCACGGTGCCGGCCAGGGCGGTGGTCATGGCCTGGAAGGGAGTCAGGGCGTTGTCATCCCGCTTTTTGTGGTTGTCCGGCTTGCGGATGACAGAGCCGATGGTGTGCTTCATGATCCAGGGGAACCACCGCACCTGGATGAAACCGGTCCGGATGGTCAGGTAGATGCCTGTGCCCACCAGAAGGGCCAGCATGATCGGGCCCCAGACGAAGTTGTTGATCGTACTGTTGATTTTCTCAATCATTTCCATTTCTTTTCAGATCCCTCCAATGACAGAGAACAAAAAACAGGACAGAAAAAAAGAGTCCGGACCGGTAAGCCGTACTCCCCTTTGAGAACGGAACGACACGACAGGAGGGCAGTTCCCCCCGCATGCGTATCTCTGTCCTTTTGCCTGAGAGTTTGACGGCAGGTATGCCGCTTGCACCTTCGGCCCCCTCCGGAAGGAGGGTGTCTCCAGAGTGCCATCCGTCAGCAGTTTGCTTACCTGTGCGTGTTGCGCCGTCGGTGGGCCTCCTCCCCGCACCCGGGAAGTGGGGCCGCTTTCCTGCGGACATCGTATGGCCTGTTTCGTTGTTCTTGAATTGTTCACAATTATAGTCTGCCGGAACGGGAAATGCAAGAAGCGAATTGCCGCGGCTGCAGGCCGGAGGGAAAACAGGGGTGAAAAATGAAGAAAAAGACACGGACCGCAACATATCGTGTCCTCCGGGAGGAGAGGGCACAATATGCAGCGGTCCGCCCGTGGGGAAGTGCTGCAATGTGGAACAGAATGCGTCTTTTCCCGCCCGGGGCAGGCGGGAGCGGCAGGATTTTTTGTGGAATCCTACAAGAGAATAAAGGTGACGCCGTTGTTATGGCGCTCCAGATCCCGGTCCCGGCGCAGGTCGTCACACAGGCGGAATGCAGCCAGGGTGTCCGGATTGAAGATGGAGAAGTCCTCCCCGGGGATGAAGCCCCGGATCTCCCTGCGTTTCAGCAGCCGGCCCAGGTAGGCCCGGGCCTCCACCCGGATGCGGCCGCCGGCGCCGCTGGAACCGTAGCCGTGAATGATCTTCAGCACCCGGTAGCCCAGCTGGCGGCTGTGGCGGATCTCGAAGGTCAGCTGGCGGATGGCCTGGTCCGCCCGGGGCATGCCCCGCTCCAGATTGTACTCGCGCAGTGTGGAGGCCATTACGACCTCCCGCCCTGAGGGCCCGGAGGGGAGGGGGCCTTCCGGCGCCTCCGGCCGGCCAGAAGGTCTGCTGCGATGAGGACGGCACACCAGAAGACGATAAGCCCCAGGATCAGAAGGGCACAGTTGCGGAAGAACTCCTCCGGCAGAATGAGTATCACCGGGTCGGTGGTCCAGTCGAAGATCCAGTTGGTCTTGCCGGGGAAGAAGATGGAGTGGAAGAGCACGAAAGCCCGGTCAAAGTCCAGGGCGGCCAGTCCCCCGATGACCAGGAAGGTGGTGCCCAGTCCCACGGCGGCCCAGAAGCCGGGACCGTGGCCCAGCAGAGGGGCGGGGCGCAGGTTCCGGAGGCGGCAGACCAGGAAACACAGCAGCAGCAGGGGGACGGTGCAGATCAGGATCTTCAGATCCAGAAGGAAGAGGACCTTCACATCGGCGAAGTGGGAGGCGCCGGAGGGTGAGAAGGGGAGCACGCCGGCGGCGAAGTCGGGGCGCAGCCCCAGACAGAAGTCCATCACCTGGTCGAAGGCCTGCCGGATCTGCTGGGCGGTGAGTCCGGTGAGGGAGGGCAGGTCCAGCGCGGCGATGTGGGCGTAGTAGAAGGGGCGGCAGAGGAGAGGAACGGCCACAGCACCGGAGAGCAGGAGAAGGGCGGTGAGGACGGCGTAAATAAGGGAAGCCAGGCGGCTGTGTCCGGGTTCGGGCTTCAAGGGGCATCACCTTCCTTGCAGAATAGGGGATGGGCGGAGAGAACAATCAGCACCTGGGCGGGCAGGTAGAAAAACCACATGCCCAGGCGGACCGGCTCCTGGAGGGAGAGGGGAATGAGATCCGGCTGGTTGAAGGCTCCCACGCAGAGGTCACAGCACAGAAAGAGGGTCAGCCCCGCGGAGAAGAGGCCGTGGGCGGGATTGCGGGCGAGGAAACTCAGGACCACATTGGAAAAAAAGCCGGTAAAATAAAACAGGGCCAGAACATTGAGGGGGGTTAACAGATTGAGGATCCCCAGAGCGGCCAGGGCCAGGAGAAACAGCACCAGTCGCAGGGGCCAGAGGGTCCTTCCCCCGGTGGCCCGGGCAAGACGGACCAGATAGAGGGCCTGAACTACGCAGAACAGGAGAATTCCCAGAGCGTAGAGGCGGTTGAGCAGAAGCAGGAAGGTGTCGGCGCCCAGGGTAAAGAGGAGGGCGGCGGCCACCAGGGGATCGCCGCCCCTGGCACTCTCCAGAAAGGCAAACAGCACGCACAGCACAATGGAGAGGTATTTTATAAGGGTGGAATCCCCATGGCGCAGGTCCAAAGCCAGAAAGGCAAGCCAGAGGAGCGTCTGCACGAGAAGAAAGAGGACCACGGAGGGACGGCGGAGCAGGGATTTCATGGCCTGCCCCTCCCGTCAGGGATTGCGGCCGTTTTCCGGCCGGTCCTCCCGGTTCCAGGGGGGATTCTGGAGCAGAGCGGAGAGAATGGAGTCGTCCTCCCGGGGCGGGCCGTTGAGAACCAGGCGGTAGTAGTCGTTGTCCAGAATGAAGGCGGAGAAGGCCACCCGGTTCTGGACCTCCGCCATCAGGGCAGCGGCCTCATCCTCGGGCATCAGGGAGCCGTCCCAGGTGGTGAAGAGATCCTCCCCCGAGTTGTAGCGCCCCTTGCTGCAGAAGAAGCTGTAATCCGAGAAAATGATCATTCCCCGTTCGGGGGAGAGGATATCCTGTCCCATGATCAGCCGGGAATCGTACTCCAGGTCAAAGAGATTGGAGAGGGTGGGCATGATGTCCAGACTGGAGCAGGACTTGGAGATGTGCACCGGGGTCTCCATGGTGGGGGACCAGAGGAGCAGGGTGTTGCGGTAGATCTCGTAGACCGGATCCACCGGGTGGCCGATCAGCTCGCTGTACTCCTCGTCCGTAAGGCCGTAAGGGTAGTGGTCGGCGGAGAGGACAATGACGGTGTCCTCCAGTTTTCCCGCCTCCTCCAGCTGGGAGAGGAGACTTTCCATGGCCAGTTCCAGTTCCTGCTGGCAGGCCAGGTAGCACTTCACCCCGTCGCTGTAGGGGAGATCCTTCACCAGATCCCAGTGCCTGCGGGACATGGCGTTTTCCTCCAGGTTGTAGTTGAGGTGTCCGCTGACCGTCAGGTAATAGACCATGAAGTGGTCCTCGTGGACAAAGCGGGGCACGGTGGCCTCCATCATTTCCTCATCGGAGGCGGGGAACTCGCTGGCGGAGGACAGCTCCAGTCCCTGCTCCAGGGCGTAGTAGTCGTAGCCCATGTTGGGGTGGGAGCGGTCCCGGTCGTAGTAATTATAAAGGTAGTCATGGAAGGCCATGGTGGTGTAGCCCTGTTTGCGGAACTGGGTCCCCAGGGCGAAGGGCATGTAGTTCTCAGAGGAGCGGGAGTAGCTCCAGATACCGGACTTGGGGATCAGGCCGGTGGTGGTGACGTACTCCCCGTCCGAGGTGGAGACACCCCAGAGCGGGGTGTAGAAGTTGTCGCAGACAAAGCCCTCCCGGGACATCTTCCAGAGGGCGGGAGTCCGCTGGGGGTCCAGCACGGAGGTGGAAAAGGCCTCAGCCACGATCCAGATCAGGTTCTTGCCCTTGAAATAGCCGGTCCACTCGTTTTTCGCCGTGGGCTGGCGGCGGCTGAACCAGCGGTGGGCTGCCAGAAGATTTTCATCGTCCTCATCGGCCATCAGGGCGTCAAAATCGATGTCCATGATGTGATAGTCCTCCGGGGAATACTGGTCCTCCGTCAGGGGGGTCTCCATCTGGGGCCGCTCGGAGATGGGGCGGCGCCACTTGGTCAGATGGCGCAGGGAGGGGTCGTCGGGCTGAATGCCGAAGAGCACCCGCCGCACCTCCAGATGGGTCTGGGTGAGCATGCCGAAGGTCTGGGCCTCCCGGATCGGGGCGGCGGCGCGGGTGTAGAGGTAGCGGGGAGAGAGAGTTCCGCCCCCGCAGAGCAGCACGATGGCCAGGGTGATCAGTTCCACCGATGCAGCCAGGGCGGCCCATCTGAGCCGGGGCAGAGAGGAGGGGACCGGCGCAATGAGCCGGCGGCGCAGCAGGATGGAGAGAACGAAGGGGATGATCATCATGAGAATGGGAAACCAGTTCACCAGCATCTCGTTTCCCGCCATGCCTCCGAAGGACTTGGCCACCATGACCATCTTGGTGATGGAGAAGAGGGTGAGGAAGACCTTGAACAGGTGGTAGTAGACGATCTGGGCCCCGATCCAGAGGGAGATGACTCCGGTGCACAGGGGGAGCAGAATCCTGCCCCATCTGGGAGGTACGGCGGCACAGAGCAGGCCGAGGATCAGGGCGATGGGGATGGAGAACAGGAATGTGAAGAGAGCGCCCTGAAGGGAGAGGCTCTGGAAGCAGAACAGCTTCAGAAAGATCTCCTCGTAGTAGATGACGGCGAGGAAGAACAGGGAGGGGATCGCCAGAGGGCGACAGCGCTCCTGGGTAAGCCATCGGATGAGGCGCACAGCATCACCTCCAGACATGGGTTTGGTGCGCAAGCCATGATACACCGGCAGGGGGAGAAAAGCCATTAAGAAACCATGAATTTTTCTGCGGAACAGGGTGAAGTATACCATTGATAGCCGGGGAAAGCAAGAGGCCGGGAAAGAGCCGGGCAGAGAGGGGGAGGGAAAGGCCCGCATGACAGCCATGCGGGCCTGAAAGGGGCAGTTCTATGGGGAGGGGGCTGCACCGGGCCTCCGGAAGCAGCCGGGCGGCGGGCAGTTGAACCCGGTAGGTGCGCTCTCCCAGAATCTCACAGCCCACTCCCAGGCGGCAGAACCCGGGGTCCAGGATGTTCACCCGGTGTTCCGGGGAGTTCATCCAGCCCTCCACCACCTCGGCAGGAGTGTTGGATCTGTACGAAGACACGATGCCGTAGGCGTTGGCATCGCGCCGGAGATAGGAGGGAAACATGGGGAACTGGGCATCGAAGTCGTACTTGGGCAAGGGATTCCCGGCGGTCCTGTGGGTCAGGGCCTATGCGGCAGTGGGGACGTACCTGGCTCCCTGCTCCCTGGCGGCGGTGATGATGTCCCATTCGTCGTTGATGACCCGGCAGTAAAACCGCTGGGCAGCGAAGAAGACGGCCGGCGTCTCCCTGAAGGCAGCGGGTGGGGGGTTTAAGAATTTTTGCTCCGTAGCTGACCATTGTCTGCATTGTCATCGCCTCCTGCGCAGAAGTCTGAATCTGCTGCTCATTATAGACCTTACCACACTGACATGCACGTGCTTTTTCGAAAAATACGAAACTTTTCTTCGGAGGGGGATGTCGGGATGGGCAACGGCCTGCCCGTACACACCACAGCCGGTTCAGGCTGCGGTATCACCTGGTCCTGTCCACAGAGTATTGATGGCCTGGCGTCAGCGACGCCGCCGGGCAGACCATCCGCAGTTCCTTCGAGCAGGCGCTCAGGAAGTATGGCGGATGCCTTCTGGCCATGAACCACCACTGCGACCATGTCCACATGATGTTCTCAGCCCCGCCGCAGGTACGGCTGTCCGCCCTGATCTGCGCTCTGAAGCGCGTAACCGGCCGGGATGTCCGGAAGGTTCACTCCCACTGGCTGAAACGCTTCTGTTGGAAGCCGGTGTTCTGGCTATTACATTGGCACTGTGGGAGACACAACAGCAGAAATCGTCGGGCTGTATATCCTTGAACAGGGGAAGCAGGAGAGGGGAGAATAAGGCGTCCGGCTGTCTCCACCCTGACGGATGGAACTGGCGCCGGACGATTCCTTTGTCAATCTTCCGAAAACCCGGGGCGAAACAGGTCTCGGAATGGGTCTGCAGGGGGTGTTTTTGCACAAAAATAGGGACAGGTGCTTTCCGCAGAGGAGTTTTTGTGGTAGACTGCGTCATATCCCTCAGAAAGGATGGCGCAGACCATGGCGCAGCAGAATCCTCAGACCAAAAACGACTTCTCCCAGGGAAGCATTCCCCGCAACATCATCAGTCTGGCTCTGCCTATGACGGCAGCCCAGCTGGTGAACGTGCTCTACAGCCTGGTGGACCGCATTTACCTGGGCCGGCTTCCGGGCAGCAGCCACCTGCCGCTGACGGGCATCGGGGTGACGATGCCCATCATCTCCATCATCATGGCCTTTGCCAACCTGTGCGGAACCGGCGGCGCTCCCCTGTGTTCCATTGACCGGGGAAAGGGGGATGATCGGGAGGCGGAGCGGATCATGGGGAATGCCTTTGCCCTGCTGCTGGTGCTGGGTGTGGTCATCACTGCCGTCTTCTACATCTGGAAGGAGCCCATTCTCTATCTTTTCGGGGCCAGTGACGCCACCTTTCCCTATGCGGACGGATACATGTCCATCTATCTGACCGGAACCCTCTTTGTCATGATCAGTCTGGGCATGAATCCCTTCATCAGCGCCCAGGGCTTCGGACGCACCGCCATGTTTACCGTGGTGCTGGGTGCCGTGGTGAACATCGTGCTGGACCCCATCTTTATCTTCGATTTCGGTCTGGGCATGGGGATTCAGGGGGCCGCCCTGGCCACGGTCATCTCCCAGGGGCTGTCCGCTTTGTGGGTGATGAGGTTTCTGCTGGGCAAACGGGCCATCCTGCGCCTGAAGTTCTCCTGCATCCGTCTGGACCGGAAGCGGACAAAGCAGGTGGTGTCCCTGGGCCTGTCCGGATTTTTCATGAACATGACCAACAGTCTGGTGCAGGTGGTGTGCAATGCCACTCTGAAGGCCTACGGCGGGGACCTGTATGTGGGAATCATGACCATCATCAATTCCCTGCGGGAGGTGTTCTTCATGCCGGTCCACGGCATGAACAACGGGGCACAGCCGGTGGAGGGCTACAACTATGGTGCCCGCAAATATGGCAGGGTGCGGGAGTCCATCCGCTTTGCCGTGGCCCTTACCGTGGGGTATGCCACCATATTCTGGGCCACTGCCATGCTGTTTCCGGAAATGCTGATCCGGGTCTTCAACGATGAGCCGGAGGTGATTGCCGCCGGTGTACCGGCGCTGCGCATCTACTTTGCCCTTTTCATTCCCATGTCACTCCAGGCGGCAGCCCAGTCGGCCTTTGTGGGCCTGGGCCGGGCGAAACAGGCGATTTTCTTCTCCCTGTTCCGCAAGGCGATCATCAACGCGCCTCTGACCGTGATTCTGCCTGCCCTGGGCATGGGTGCCACCGGTGTCTTTGTGGCGGAGGCCATTTCCCAGCTGGTGGGAGGACTGGCCTGTTTCATCACCATGTGCCTTACACTTTACCGGCCGCTGTGTGCGCTCCGGGACGGAGATCCGCCGCCGGAGAAGTGGAAGCGGTGACAGGTGGCCATCTCAGAAGGGACGGGTTATTCACCCGTCCCTTCTGCCTTACCGGAGACGAAACCGGGAGAAGGCCAGGGCTCCCTCCCGGGAAACAGTCACTTGAGAACCACATTTTCCGCCCCCAGCCGCTCCTGAAGGTCCTCCACCAGGGCCTTATGGAGGCTGCAGGTGGTGCTGAGGCGCTTTCTGGTGTCCCGGAAGAAGAGAATGGCCTGGTTCCGGCCGGGAAAGAAGGAGAGCACCAGGGAGACCTTGCGGAAGAGGGGATCGCTCTGGCTGGGGATCTGCAGATAGATCCGGCTGGGAGCGGAGGCGGTGCCGGCGGGAGGGGGAGGAAGAGGGGGCTGGAGGCGGGAAGAACCCCGACTGTCGGAGGGGAGATCCTCCGGAACGGCGGGCGGAGGGGCGTCTGGCGGGAGCGTGGGCTCAAAGGGAACGGCACCGGCGTCGTCGCTCTTCATCTCCGGCCGGATTCCCTCCAGAGGCTGAAGGGTATCCGCCATCAGCTGGGGGGATTTTTCATCCCGCACGGAAATTCTGCCGGAGGCGGTCAGCGCGGCGTTGTCCTGAATGAAGCCGCTGCTGATCTCCAGAAGCCGGGAGAAGCAGAGGATCTCCATGGAGCCGGTTTCATCCTCCAGGGTGAGGTAGGCCATAAGGGTGTTGCTCCGGGTGGTGCGGGTGCGGTAGGAGGTGACCACTCCGGCAATGGTCACACGCTGGTTGTCCCGGTAGGTTACAGGGCCGTCCTCCCGGGCGAAGTCAGAGAGAATGCTGCCGATGGGAACTGCATTCAGGTTGCGCACCTGGTCCCGGTAGTGGTCCATGGGGTGTCCGGAGAGAAAGAGCCCGGTGACCTCCCGCTCCATGCGGATGAGTTCCTGGGGATCGTATTCGGGCAGGTTGGGCAGCACCAGATCGGGGAGAGGATTCTGAGGCTCCTCCTCCCCCATGCCCCCGAAGCCGAACAGGTCCATCTGTCCTTCCACGTTGTGACGGCGTGCCTCCACCAGGCTGTCCAGCACCTGACTGTAGGCGGCCATCAGCTGGGAGCGGCGGTAGCCCATGTGGTCAAAGGCCCCGCTCTTGATGAGACTTTCCAGCACCCGGCGGTTGAGGTCGTGGTCCAGCATGCGGGAGCAGAAGTCCAGGAAGCCGGTAAAGGGACCCCTCTTCCGCTCCTCCAGCAGCCCCTGGATGAAGGGCCGTCCCACCCCCTTGAGGGCCACCAGCCCGAATCGGATGCCCTCCTTCACCACGGTAAAGTCGGCACCGGACTCGTTTACGTCCGGGGGAAGCAGGCGGATGCCCATGCTCTTGCACTCGGAGATGTACTCGGCAATCTTCTCCGAGGAGTCCAGCACGGAGGTGAGCAGGGCGGCCATGTATTCTTTCGGATGGCGGCATTTGAACCAGGCGGTCTGATAGGCCACGATGGCGTAGCAGACGGAGTGGGCCTTGTTGAAGGCGTACTCGGCAAAGGCATCGATCTCCGCGTAGATGGCCTTGGCGGCCTCCTCGCTGACTCCGTTGGCGATGCAGCCGGGAATGCCCCGCTCCGGATCGCCGTAGATGAAGGAGACCTGTTCCTTCTCGATCTCCTTGCGTTTTTTCTTGCTCATGGCCCGGCGAACCATGTCGGCCTGCCCCAGGGAGTACCCCGCCAGCTGCTGAAAGATCTGCAGCACCTGCTCCTGGTAGACGATGCAGCCGTAGGTGACGGAGAGGA
>CAYXVN010000081.1:0-2861 GCA_964468565.1 uncultured Oscillospiraceae bacterium
TGCCGGGTCTGTCACAACCTGCTGCATCTTGACATCCATCCCGGAGCGTGAAGCCCGGAGCATTTTCATGCCCCTTTTTCAGTTACATCTTTCCGGGGCACGGCCATCATGTGACAGGCTCAGAATTCTTTCATGTCACATCGTCCGGGTACCTGTGTCGGGCTGTGACACACCTGGCAGGCAGCAGGTCCATCCAAACGGATACTTTCCCCTCCGGCCTTCCCTCTGCCCGCTACCGCCGTCTCTGAACTCCGGCCACAACTGCAAAGCACCCTCCGGACGAAAGCATCACGGAGGCCGCCGGAGATGTCCATCTTCCCCAAACCGGGGGGCGGTTCCACCCGGAGTTCCGGGCGGGAGCTTCCGGAAGGCGGCAGGTTCCACCCCCAATGGCCATATTCTTCCGGGGACTTCCCATTCCCCGCGGGAATGGCGGGACTGCGGATCATTCTCCGTCTCCCCGCCTGGACGCTGAACCCGGACCAGGGCAGATCCTCTCCCATCCGGAGTTCCCTCCGGCGGGCCGCCACCATAAGTGCCGGATCCCGTCATCTCCCCGGGGCAGCGCTCCCGGAACCCCACCCGCTCCGGCTTCGGTTCGAAACGGGTGGCCGTCCGGATCGGGCCCGAGAAACTGCACCCCGCCGGGGTCTCAGCCTGCCTGCATATTCTTCATTCTTTTTGTGATAAAATATAACAAATAATAGATAAAGAAAAGAACCGTCACAGGGGTCCCGGCCAGACCGGCTGCTGCCACCGTCTGAAAATTCCCATAAGCCCCCCCAATTATTCTACATCCAGCTGGCACATCCTGTCAAGAAAAACAGCTGTCCTGTAACACAACTGTAACAATCGGAGAAGTTCCCCCTGCCTTCACCCCCCCTCTGGAGGAAAGAGCTTCCCGGACCGCCCTCCAGACTGCCCGGACAACTGCTGTGTCACCCCGCCGGACAGGATCCCATTGGGTCACGCCACGTCCCGGAAGATCCTTCAGGTGGAACCGGTGAGCGGCCTCCCCCGGTCACAGTCTCCCCAGGCTGCTGCCGGATTGTCTTGCCCTCTGCCGCTGGCCGCTTCCCTCCCCGGAGGTCCCGGGTCAGATTCCGCACCGGGCGCCCTCCGCCGGGGGACACCTCTCCCCTGCCGGTACCGGTCTCCTCCCCGGTTCCCCTGAATCTGCCCGCCTCTTTCACCGGATTGCCGGATCGGACAGATGCCGCTCCGCCGCTCTCTGTCCCCCGGCGCCGGCTTACTGACCGGAGAGCAGGCTGTCCGTAAACTCCAGCAGACTTCCCGCGGTCCTGTCCTGGCCAAAGCTGCCCTGGCCCAGCAGACAGGTCCGGCAACCGGCGCTGCGGCCCGCCCGGATATCCGCCTCCCCGTCTCCCACCATCCAGGACCGGGACAGGTCGATGTGAAAGTCCTCCGCCGCCTGGAGCAGCATGCCGGGTTTCGGCTTGCGGCAGTCACAGTCAATCTTCAGTTCCGGGATCTCTCCGGCAAAGCCCCGGTGGGGGTGGTGGGGGCAGAAGTACAGCCCGTCCAGATAGGCACCCTCCTGCCCCAGCAGGGTCTCCATCCGGTTGTGAATTCCCTGCAGTTCCTCCAGGGTCACCTCGCCTCTGGCAATCACCGGCTGATTGGTCACCACGATGCACAGGTACCCGGAGGCGTTGATTTTCCGGATGGCCTCCGCCACGCCCTCCAGCAGCTCAAACTGCTCCACCCGGCGCAGAAAGCCCACGTAGCGGTTGATGGTTCCATCCCGGTCCAGAAAGATGGCCCTCTGGGGGTTTCGCAGGTTCTTGGCCTGGACAATGCCCGCCCGGAAATCCGCCTCCACCGCCCGGAGGCGCTCCGGTGTTCCCATGTCCTTCACATACTCGGGACTGTCATAGCAGAACATCTGTCCGGTCCCCGCCAGGGGCTTGAGAATCTGGCGGTCCAGGTCCACCCGGATCCGCTCTCCCCGCTCCGGGTCCACCGTCCCCACCTTCTCCCCATCCACTCCCGCCAGGTCCAGCACCCTGGGAGAGAGCACATGGAGGCCTGCATTCACCCGGTTGCGGTAATCCCGGGGGCGGGGATCCTCCCTGGCCAGCCAGCGGACCACCGCATTGTGTTCATCCGCCAGAATCAGGCCGCTGTCATAGGGGTGACTGTTGGGGTGGGTGAAGAGGGTGACCAGTCCCCCGTGGCTGCGGTGAAAGTCCACCATGCGGCGAAAGTCCACATCAAAGACGGCATCGGCGTTGAGAAGGAGAAAGTCCTCGGTGAGCACATCTCTCAGCCGGAAGAGGGCACCGGCATTGCCAAGGGGCTCCTTCTCCACAAACCAGCGGATGGACACCCCCAGCGCTGTGCCGTCTCCAAAGCGGTCCATGATCCGCTCCCCCAGGTGGGAGACCGTCAGGATGATATCGTCAAATCCCTGGTCCCGCAGGGAGCAGATCTCCCGCTCCAGCACGGGGATCCCCCCGATGGGGATAAGGGGCTTCGGAATGTCCGGAAACAGCTCCGCGATGCGCGTTCCCCTGCCTCCGGCCATGATTACGGTCTTCATGTGGTAATCCTCCTTGATTTCGGGGGAACTCCCCCTCCTGTCTCCCGCCCTCTCCGGCTGGCGGCATGATCCTCTTCTCCCCTCTCCCGGACTGCGGAGGGACTGTCCTGCCCGGGGGAGCGGCCTTGCGGCACCTGGAGAGGGTCTCTCCTGGTCAGGATCCGCTCCCGGTTCATCTCCTCCGGCAGAGGGCTCTGTGACTCTGCCACCCAATTCCCCGGCGGTTCCTGAGGCCGGAGCCAGCAGCACCCACCGGCCTGTCACATCCCTCCGCTTCTTTCACAAAGAGAGCCAACCC
>CAYXVN010000081.1:2961-5830 GCA_964468565.1 uncultured Oscillospiraceae bacterium
AACGGAAGGCGCAGCTCTCACCTTCCGAACCTGCTCCCGGACTTCTCCCTCCGGCCTGTCCCGCACCCTACCTTTATAAGGAGATCTCTGCGGGCAGCATCCGGTCCCGGGGGACCTGGGACCAGGGCACCGGGAGCACTCCCCCCTCTTCCGGAGCCCCGGGGCCGGACTTCTTGACGGAGGGCCTGCCTGGGCCTATAATGGTCTCAGGAAGATTTCCCGAAACCATCCTGGAGGCCTGTACCGGGCTCCGGAGCGGGAAATGCCGGCCGCCCCGGAGGCGGGCCGGGAAAACAGGGAGAGGAGGCCGGGGGACAGAGAACATCCCCCACCGGGAGAATATGGACCAAAACAGGGATCTGGAAGGGACCGGGGAGCGGGAGGACCGGGCGGCCAAGGCCAGAAAGCTTGCCCGGGATGTACTGACCATCTCCCGCAATACGCTGCTGGTGAACCTGCGCTTCATGGACATGGCGCTCAGCCAGTTTGAGATGGTGGAGGACCCCCGCTGGCCCCTGGCCACAGACGGAGAACATATCTTTTACCAGCCTGTGGAGCTGCTGCGCCGCTATAAGAAGGAGCGGCAGGGGCCGGTGCGGGACATGCTGCACATGGTCTTTCACTGCATTTTCCACCACTCCTTCCGCCTGGAACTGGTGGACCGGGACTGCTGGGACCTGGCGGCGGACCTGGCGGTGGAGTCGGTCATCAACGACCTGGGCCTGGCCTGCACCTCCACCGAACGCCAGCGCAACCAGACCGCCCTGCTGGAGCAGTTCCGCGGGGAAGTCAGACAGATGACCGCAGAGCGGATCTACCGCCTTCTGCTGGACAGCAACCTCACCCCGGCCAAGCTGCAGGAGCTGCGCCGTCTTGTGCAGGCGGACAGCCACGACCCCTGGTATCCGGAGCCAGGGGGAGAGGGCTCTGGTGAAGGTCCTGGTGAGGGCCCGGGCCTGTCTGAAGGGGACCTGGAGGACGGCGGGGATTCGGATCGGCCCTCCCGGGAGTCCATGGCCAGGATGGCCGAGCGCTGGAAGGGCATCGCCGAGCGCATGCAGGTGGACCTGGAGACCTGGTCGAAGCAGCGGGGAGACACGGCGGGGAGCATGCTGCAGAACCTGAAGGCGGTGACCCGGGAGAAGTACGACTATAGCGCCTTTCTGCGCAAGTTCGCCGTTATGGGGGAGGTCATGAAGGTCAACGACGACGAATTCGATCAGATCTTCTACACCTACGGCCTGAACCTCTACCACAACATGCCCCTGGTCGAACCCCTGGAGTACAAGGAAGTCAAGCGGGTGCGGGAGTTCGTCATCGCCATCGACACCTCCGGCTCCGTCCAGGGGAAGCTGGTGCAGAAGTTTCTCCAGAAGACCTACAACATCCTCAAGCAGGAGGAGAGCTACTTCCGCAGAATCAACATCCACATCATCCAGTGCGACGCAGATATCCAGGAGGACGCCAGGATCACCAGCCAGGAGGAGTTTGACCGCTACCTCCAGTCCATGAAGTTCCACGGCTTTGGCGGCACCGACTTCCGCCCGGTCTTCACCTACGTGGAGCAGCTGCAGAAGCAGGGGGAGTTCACCAACCTGAAGGGGCTGATCTACTTCACGGACGGCTACGGCCTGTTCCCCCAGCAGAAGCCCCCCTACCCCACCGCCTTCGTGTTTGTGGACGACGAGGACCAGGACACGGAGATTCCCCCCTGGGCCATCCGTCTGGTGCTCCACAGCGACGAGGTGTAAAAGCACCCCGGGGCCCGGTTTTCCGGGGAGGGGACCGGTACCCATCCCGGGGCCCCTCTCCCCCGGGCTCCGGGGCCCCTGCCGTCACGGGGGGAGGCGCTCCTCCCCTCCGGGGCAGAGAAGGCCGGGCCCTCCGCCGGAGAGGTGCCCCCGGGGGTGAGGGGGCCTCACCGCGGCTCTCCGGAAAAGGACTGTTCTGCCGCCGCCGCTCCCCTTCCGGCACCGCTCTCTCCGGACAGAGGGGGACGAAAAATCCCCGGCGGGATGGAGCAACCATCCGCCGGGGTGAGGGGCCGGTCTATCGGTCAGAGCCGGGTCTGCCCGGCCAGTCCCGGAAGTAGGGACGTCCCCGTCCCCCCACCGGGCGGATGTGGTCCCGGACCTCCCCCCTGTTCCAGTCCATGCACCTGCCCTCTTCAAAGTGATAGCCTTCGGCGGTGAAGGTCCTGGAGTTCACGTGTCCCAGGAGGAAGAGGTCCCCTCCGCAGCGGGCCAGCTGCAGCACCTGCTCATCCACCTCCCTGCGGGTGTACTTCATGTCGCTTTTGCGCACCACACTGGGAACCACGTACCGGTCCAGCTGGTTGTCTCCCTGGGCGGCAAAGATCATGGTGTAACGGGTGCCGGGGTGCAGAACCCTGTCCACAATCCCCACGCAGTCCTGCATGCAGCGCCAGGTGAGGCCGTCCACCACCGGGCTGTCCCGGTACACGGTGGCCAGGCGGAAGACCAGGGGCTCCCGGAACCAGTGGAAGGCAATCTTCTTCTGCAGTTCCCTGCTTCCGGACACATAGTATTCCCGGACGTACTCGTACAGCTCGATGCACTCCTTCCGGGCCTGTTCAAAGTCCGGGCCGTCCTCCGTGTGGATGCTGCGCAGCACGGAGAGGTTCTCGTTGTGCAGGAACCGGACCACATCGTCGTCCGGAACGCGCTTGCCGTACCGCTTCTGCAGCTGCCGGAAGCGGAGCAGCATGGTTCTGCCCTCCAGCCTGTCCAGCTGGTAGTTTCCGCTCTGGCTGGATTCCAGGTAATGATAATCGGGGATCATGGGGTCTCCTCTCTTTCAGGGGGCTGCCGGGGGCAGCCTTCTTTGCTCTTGCAGTTCATCATACTCC
>CAYXVN010000081.1:5930-11726 GCA_964468565.1 uncultured Oscillospiraceae bacterium
CCCGGCTCTCGGGATGGGCCGGGGGAAAAGGGAAACGCCGGTCCGCCGGGGGGGGGGAGGGATCTCCCGGAAGCCGGTGGGGAGAGGTGCTCCCCCTTCTGCCGGTGTCGGCCTCCCGGGGAAGAGAGACCGGAGCCTCCCCGCTCCGCCGGCACAGGCTGCGGCCCCGGCCCGGGGAAGAATTTCACGCAGACGCCCTCGGCAGCCCGGGGGAAAAATGCTGAAATAAGGAGGGATACCCGTGACTGAGGGGGCCATGGAGAGGGACACCCGCACCGTCCGGCTGGGTCTCACCGGAGAGGGAGAGCTGGTGTACTGCCGGGAGGCGGAGAGCCAGGTGCACCGGAGACAGCGCCTCCCCTGCTCCTCCATCCGGGAGGTGGAGGTGCAGGACGGATTTCTCCAGGTCCCGGCGGGGGTGAGGGCCATCGGGAGAGAGGCCTTTTCCTTCTGCGGGCTGCGGCGCATCGCCCTGCCCCCGGGGGTGGAACGGATCGGGAGAGAGGCCTTCGCCTTCTGCAGCGCCCTGGAGTCGGTCACCCTGCCCCGGGGGCTGAGGGAACTGGGCCGGGAGGCCTTCCGGGGCTGCGGCAGCCTTACCGCCCTCACCCTGCCGGAGGGCGTGAGGGTGCTCTCCCGGGGAACCTTTCAGGTGTGCACCGCCCTGAAGACCGTTCTCCTTCCGGACAGCCTGGTGGAGATCGGGGCGGAGGCCTTCTGGGGCTGTGAGGCCCTGGAGGAGCTGGATCTGCCCCCCGGGGTCCGGTACATGGGGGACTCCGCCTTCGAGCAGTTCCTGGGTCTGGAGCACATCTCCCTGCCCCAGGGGCTGGAGGAGCTGGGCTCCTTCGCCTTTGCCGGCTGTCCCCGGCTGAGGGAGCTGACCATCCCCTCCACGGTGGAGGATATGGGAGACTGGGAGGGCCGGGGGGCGCTGCGGCGGGTGACGGTTCCCGGACGCCGGGTGCTGCACTGGGCGGAGGTCTTCTCCGGCTGGGACGTGGAGCTGTGCCTGCCGGATGTGCTTCCCGGAGAGCTGCCGGAGCCGGTGCGCATCCCCGCCCTGCGGGGCTTTCTGGCCCGGCCGCACCTCTTTCCCCAGCCCCGCCTGACCCCCTGGCTGGAGGCCCTGGCCATGCCCGATGCCTTCCTGGCCCTGGGGGACTGCCCCCAGGTGCGCAGGCTCCTGCTGGAGGAGGGCCGCCTCACCCTGCCCCAGGCCCGGACTCTGGTGGAGGAGTCCGCCCGGCGGGGCATGCCGGAGATGACCGCCTCCCTGCTGCAGTACATCCACACCCGCTTCTCCCCGGAACCGGACCTGCTCCCTCCGGAGGACCTGTAAGGCGGCACCTGAAAACAGCCCCCTGTCCCATTGCGGGACGGGGGGCTGTTTTTTCTCACTCCAGAAGGGCCAGCAGGTCCTCCTTGGACATGGAGAGAATGCTCTGCTCGGTGCCGTCCGTCAGGGCGTCCATCAGGCCTGCCTTCTTCTCCTGCAGGGTGAGGATCTTCTCCTCGATGGTGTCCTGGGCGATGAGGCGGTAGACCTGCACGTGCTCCTGCTGCCCGATGCGGTGGGCCCGGCCGGTGGCCTGGTCCTGGGCGGCAATGTTCCACCAGGGGTCGTAGTGGATGACCACATCGGCGGCGGTGAGGTTGAGACCGGTGCCCCCTGCCTTGAGGGAGATGAGAAAGACGGAGGCCTCCCCCTCGTTGAAGCGGCGCACCAGCTGGGCCCGCATCTCCTTGGTGGTGGAGCCCTGGAGGGTGAAGTTGGAGATGCCCATCCCGTCCAGCCGCTCCCGGATCCGGTCCAGCATGGAGGTGAACTGGGAGAAGAGCAGGATCTGGTGGCCGTTCTCCACCATGCCGGAGCACAGGTCCAGACAGGCCTCCAGCTTGTCGGACCGGCCCTCGTAGTTCTCAAAGCAGAGATGGGGGTCGCAGCAGATCTGGCGCAGACGGGTGAGGGCGGCCAGAACCTTGAGCTTGCTGTCCGACTCGCTGAAGGAGCTGAGGGTCTGCTGGGCGGTGGCCAGGTAGACCTTCCGCGCCTCCTCGCACAGGGGCACCCGGCGGGTGTTCTCCACCAGATCCGGCAGTTCCTTCAGCACGTCCTTCTTCAGACGGCGCAGCATGAAGGGCTGCACCATGCGCCGCAGCTGCTCCATGGCCTCCGGATCCTGGGCCTTCACCACCGGCTTCTCCAGTTTGTTGAGGAAGACGGAGTGGGAGAAGAGGTAGCCGGGCATGAGGAAATCAAAGAGATTCCACAGCTCGCTGAGCCGGTTTTCAATGGGGGTGCCGGTGAGAATGAAGCGCTGGCGGCAGTCCACCCGCTTCACCGCCTTGGAGACCTGGGTGGTCTGGTTCTTTACGTGCTGGCCCTCGTCCAGGATGCAGCAGTAGAAGGTCAGCCCGGCATACTGCTCCACGTCCTGGCGCAGCAGCTCATAGGAGGTGACCCACACGTCCATGTCACCGCTGCTGTCAATCAGGCGGCGGCGCTCCTGGGCATTGCCCATGATGGCCTGCACCTTCAGCTCCGGGCCGAAGCGGCCGAACTCGTCCATCCAGTTGAGGATCAGGGAGGCGGGGCAGACGATGAGGCTGGGAAGGCCGGTGATCTGGTGGGTGGCGGTGGTCAGGTAGGCGATGGCCTCCACCGTCTTGCCCAGGCCCATCTCATCGGCAAGAATGCCTCCGAAGCCGCAGCTCTCCAGGGTCTTCAGCCACTGGAACCCGATCTTCTGATAGGGCCGCATCTTCCGGTCCAGCTCGTCGGAGACGGAGTAGTCGCTCTCCGCCACGGATTTGAAGTTGCGGATCATGGCCCGGAACTGCCGGTTCCGGGTCACGTTCAGCTGCTCCACGTTGGAGAAGAGGGAGTCCAGGTAGAGGGCCCGGAAGGCGGGCAGCTTCACCTGGCCGCTCTCCATCTCCTTGGGGGTGATGCGCATCATGTGGGCCATCTCCGCCAGGGTCTCCACCGCCCCTCCCTCCAGACGGAGAATGCGTCCGTCCTTCAGCCGGTAGTAGCGGCGCTTCAGCAGCAGGGTCTGGTACAGGTCCTCCAGCTCCTCGGCGGGAAACTCCCCGGTGTCGATGTTCAGCAGCAGCCCGCCGTCGGAGAGGGAGATGCCCACACTGGCGCGGGAGGGGCGCATCTGCATGTGGTTGAGCCGGTCGGAGATCATCACTTCCCCCATCTCCCGGAACTGATCCAGGCCATCCGCCACAAAGTCGAAGATGCTGTCCATGCCGGTGAGGCTGAAGGCCCGCCCGTCCGGGGACAGATAGCGCTGCGCCAGCTGCAGGCAGTTCTGCTCCACGTTGATGTCCCGCCGGATGCCCCGGGTCTCCCGGGCGGGAGAGTCCCGGGAGATCTCCGTGTCCCCGTAGCGGAAGGCCACCCGCAGCACCAGCACCTCCCCGTCCTCCAGGTCAAAGTAGAAGCGGGGGATGCACTCGTCCGGCTCGTAGCGCTGCTGCAGCCCCTCCTCATCCCGGAAACTGACCAGCTGCTCCAGGGGGCTGAGCACCACCGGCACGAAGGAGGCCATGTCCGAATCCGGAAGGGAGACGGATTTGCTGTCCGGCAGGATCTGCAGCAGGGGGTACACCTTGGACTGGAACTCCGGAGAGCAGCGCAGAAACCCGGTGCCGTCCCAGCAGTACAGGTGGTTCATGTTGCCGAAGAAGTGCAGATTGGCCGGGGTCTGGAAGGAGATCGTCACCCTGGACTCCTTCTCCCCGCCCTTCTCCCCGCCCTTCTCCCCGGAGGGAACCAGAGAGACGGTGATCTTGGGATCCCCCTCCTGGAAGAGCACCGTGGCCTGGGTGCCCTTCACCTGCACCGGGGTATCCTTGAGGAGATCAAACCAGCGGTCAAAGGAGCTGCCCTTGAGAATCAGGGAGCCCTTGCTGCTGATATGCTCCCCCATATCATCCATGTAGCTCTCGTAATCCGAGGGGCGGGTGGTGCCGAAGGTCTTGAACTGGTCCACGATGATGTCCACCAGGGCCCGGGACGGGGGGTCAAACATGCTGAGGGAGTGGACCAGGGTCAGGTTCTTGCCGTAGGAGAAGGTGCTGTGGTCCAGAATGTGGGACACAAACTCCCGGATGTTGCGGATCACATACATGTGGTCCACCCCGATGGTCAGCACAAAGGAGGGATAGTCCCCGCTGGAGGAGATGGACTCCACCCGGGGGATCACCTTCACCTTCCCGTAGTAGTCCAGATTCTGTTCCGTCCGCATGTTCAGGAACTGCTGGAGCATCTCCCGGGCATAGACGTCACTGCGGCTGGAGAGGGTGATGTTCACCGTGGCGGAACTCTCCAGATAGTCCATCAGGGCGGCGGCGGCATGGCGGCACATGGTGCCCTTCTTCGCCATCCTGCCGTGCAGGGTGCAGAAGGCGATGGTGCCGTCATTTTCCGTAATCAGGAACTGGACCTTGGGAACGGTGCGGCCATCCTCCACCTGACAGGTGTGGAGTTCCCCCAGATCGGTGTCCCGCTCCGTCTTTTCCCCCACCTTGCCGTTGTGGTAGAGATTGATCCCCTTACTCAGCTCGCCGCTGGCACACAGTTCTTCCAGATTTGCTTTTGTGAGACGCATACCTGCATTCCTTCCATCCGTTTTATCTGAATTTCGGTCTATTTTACTCCTCCTGCTCCAGGATGACAAGAGGAAAATTCAGGGGCTCCGGGGCTGGAACATGCCTTCTCCGGAGAAGAGAGGGGTGCAGAGGGCGGCCGAGCCCGCCGGACACTCTTTCAGACCCCGGGAGAGCTGCGCCGGGGAGGTCCCGGAGAATGCAGCCCCCCGGTCTGAGAGGCAGCCCCGGCCTGCCGCCTCCCGAAGATGCCAGCTGGTTCTCGTCTGCAGGCTTTCCGGGGACACGGCCGGGAGGCACAGGACCCCTCCGGCAGAGGAGACCGGGAGAGGGCTGCCTTCCGGAGAGGGGACCCCAGCCGGCCTCCCCCCGCCGCCCCCGTCGGGTATGGCAATTCCCGCCTCCCATTTATATCGGGCAGGTACCCGGATCCGCCAGAGGACACCGGCAGCGGTCACCTGGCATGCCGTGACCCTGAAAAGGAAATTACCTTTACGGATTCTCCGGCACAAGGAAAATACGCTCCCTCCAAAAGGGAGAAAATCCGCTTCTCTGTTAAGTGCTATCCCTTGCTAACTTGAATCTTCCAGTTTTACTAGTTCACGCCAGAACTGGGCACCATATTCTCTCCACCAGGACCCTCTTTCCGGCCGAGATCAGGCCGGGGAGGGTCAGGCAGCCTCCCGGACACCGGCCTTTACCGGTGGGGAGTGCTCTGTCTGCCTGTTCCAGAGGGCACAGCTCCCCCTGGCCGCCTCCCGCTCCTCTCCCCCGGCTTCCCGGGTTCAATCCGGTTCCCGGGGAACTTCTCCCGGCAGACCCATCCCCTCTGCCTGCTCCCCCGATCCGGATCCCGCCGGATCCCCTGTTCCCGTTTCTCACACCCTGGCAGACAGCTGCCCTTCCCGGACCCTTTCCGGCACACGATATCCGGGACTGCCAGCAGCACAGCACCCTGCCGGACTCCTCCCGGAACACTCCCGCTCTCCGGGAGGGGGCAGACTGGCATCCCCACCGGCAGGGGACAGCGGCCCTGCCGGATGAGGCCCTCCGGCTCCCGGGGGTCAGACCCGCTGCCTCCCCTCAGAGCTCTGCTTCTGCAGCAGAGCGCTCTGAGGGGCCCGGAAATCCGGATTGTGCTGCCCCAGGGGTCTCCAGATCTGCTGCTGCCTC
>CAYXVN010000082.1:0-10541 GCA_964468565.1 uncultured Oscillospiraceae bacterium
GGCCGCATCGACTACGACCAGGTCCGGGATCTGGCCAGGAAACACCACCCCAGAATGATCCTGGCCGGCGCCTCTGCCTATCCCCGGACCATTGACTTCCAGGTATTCGGGGACATTGCCCACGAGGTGGGGGCCTATCTGTTTGTGGACATGGCACACATCGCCGGCCTGGTGGCGGCAGGACTCCACCCCTCCCCCCTGCCCTATGCGGATGTGGTGACCACCACCACCCACAAGACCCTGCGGGGGCCCCGGGGCGGCCTGATTCTCTGCAACGATCCGGACCTGGCGAAAAAGATCAACTCCGCCGTCTTCCCCGGCTCCCAGGGCGGTCCCCTGGAGCATGTGATTGCCGCCAAGGCGGTGGCCCTGGGGGAGGCCCTGAAGCCGGAGTTCCGGACCTATCAGCGCCAGGTGATCTCCAACGCCCAGGCCCTGGCCTCCGCCATCCTGGCAGGGGGGCTGGATCTGGTCTCCGGGGGCACGGACAACCACCTGATGCTGGTGGACCTGCGCCCCGCCCGGCTCACCGGCCGGGACATGGAGAGGCGGCTGGATGAGATATGCATCACGGTGAACAAGAATGCGGTTCCCCACGACCCGGAGAAGCCCTTTGTCACCTCCGGCATCCGGGTGGGTACCCCCGCTGTCACCACCCGGGGATTCCGGGAGCAGGAGATGGAACAGGTGGGTTCCCTGATCTGCCGGGCCGCCCGGGAGGATTTCCGGGAGAACATCCCCGCCCTGCGCTCCCAGGTGAGGGAACTCACCTCCCGCTTCCCCCTCTACGAGGGCTGAGCCCGGGAAGGAACATGCCGTCCGGTCTGCCCCAGCCGGGCGGCATTTTCATACCCTTCAGAGCATAAAAGGGAAAAAACTCCACAAACCCGCCGGAATCCGGGAAATGGTGCTTGCTTTCCGGGGCATTGTGTGTCATACTGGACAGGTGGGTCTGGACCCATCCCGAAACCAGAAATCATCAGGGAGGATATGATATCATGAAGTTCTACCGCTGTGAGACCTGCAAGAACATTGTCACATTTCTGAACGAGTCCGGTGTTCCCCTCATGTGCTGCGGGAAGAAGATGACCGAACTGGTTCCCGGCACCACCGACGCCGCCCAGGAGAAGCACGTTCCCGTGGTGGAGGTCCAGGGCAGCCAGGTCCGGGTGAAGGTGGGCTCGGTGGAGCACCCCATGCTGGACGCCCACTACATTCAGTTCATCGCCCTGGAGACCAGCCTGGGCGCGCAGATCCGCTGGCTGAAGCCCGGCCAGGCCCCCGAGGCCGTCTTCGCCCTGGCGGAGGGTGAGCAGGTGATTGCCGCCTACGAGTACTGCAACCTCCACGGCCTCTGGAAGGCCTGAGTTCCCCGGCAGTCCGGGAAGTGAGGAGTCTGAGGCAGGGACGGCCGTTCAGGCTCCGTCCGGCACCTGACCCGGACCGGAGAGATCTCTCTCCGGTCCGGGGGAGGCCGGCGGGGCCTTTTTCTCTGGGGAGGAGGAAAAAAGTTTCCCTCTCCCCCTTTCCAAGGGGCGGGAAATCGTTTAGAATAGGCCAGGAATCCGATACGACAGGAGATGAAAGAGTTTATGGAGCCAAAGTACAGAAGGGTCCTTCTCAAGATCAGCGGAGAGGCTCTGGCGGGGGATGCCTCCCGGGGCCTGGACTTTGAGGTCATCGGGGCCGTGTGCGACGTGATCCGCAAGTGCGTGGACATCGGAGTTCAGATGGGTGTCGTGGTGGGAGGCGGCAACTTCTGGCGGGGCCTCAAGGACGGCGGCGACCGCATGGTGCGGGTGCGCGCGGACCACATGGGCATGCTGGCCACGGCCATCAACTGCCTTGCGGTGGCGGACGTCCTCGAGCAGAAGAACGTGGAGGTGCGGGTTCAGACCGCCATCGAGATGCGCTCCATTGCCGAGCCCTACATCCGCTCCAAGGCCATCCGCCATCTGGAGAAGGGCCGGGTGGTGATTTTCGGCTGCGGAACCGGCAATCCCTTCTTCTCCACGGACACCGCCGCCGTTCTGCGGGCAGCGGAGATCGATGCGGATGTGATCCTGCTGGCCAAGAACATCGACGGCGTCTACTCTGCGGATCCCCGCAAGGACCCCAGTGCCACCAAGTACGATGCCATCTCCTATGACGATGTGCTGGCCCGTCACCTGGGGGTGATGGACTCCACCGCCACCTCTCTGTCCATGGACAACGACATTCCGGTGCTGCTCTTTGCCCTCAAGGATCCCGAGAACATCTACCGGGCCGTGATGGGGGAGAAGATCGGGACCGTGGTGGGGGAGACGGACTGAGCTGCAGTGTCCGTCCCCTGCCGATCAACAATTCAGAAAGGAAGTTCACATCATGAGCCTGAGTGAAGAGCTGAAGCCGTTTGATGAGAAGATGCTGAAGACCATCGAGTCGGTCAAGGCCGACTTTGCTGCTGTCCGGGCAGGCCGGGCCAACGCCGGGGTGCTGGACCGCATCATGGTGGAGTACTACGGAACCCCCACGCCCCTGAACCAGGTGGCCACCATTGCCTCCCCGGATCCCCGCACCCTGACCATCCAGCCCTGGGACCGCTCCCTGATGAGGGCCATTGAGAAGGCCATCCTGACCTCGGACCTGGGCATCCATCCCCAGAATGACGGTTCCCTGATCCGGCTTGCCTTCCCCCAGCTGACCGAGGAGCGCCGCCGGGAGCTGACGAAGCAGGTGCGCAAGTACGGCGAGGGCGGCAAGGTTGCCATCCGCAACATCCGCCGGGATGCCATGGAGACCCTCAAGAAGATGAAGAAGAAAAACGAGCTGACCGAGGACGACCAGAAGGATCTGGAGAAGGAACTGCAGGATCTCACCGACAGGCGCTGCCGGGATGTGGACGATCTGACCGCAAAGAAGGAAAAGGAACTGATGGCCGTCTGATGGCGGCCTGAGACTGCGGGGTCGGGAAGCCGTCCCCGCAGTCCGGTTTTCTGCCGGGAGCAGGCCGGATCGGCCCCGTCTGGAGGAGAGACCCGTTCCGGAGGAGGATCGGCGCAGCCCCGAAATCGAAGAGGAGAGATGCCCTTTGGCCCTGTTTCAGAAGAGCCCCGACCAGCCCGGTGTGGATTTTGACCGGTTGCCTTGCCACATCGCCATCATCATGGACGGCAATGGCCGCTGGGCGAAAAAGCGGGGACTGCCCCGCACCGCCGGCCATGCTGCGGGAGCCGAGACCTTCCGCACCATTGCCACCTACGCCAAGGAGATCGGCCTGGACTACCTGACGGTCTACGCCTTCTCCACGGAAAACTGGAAGCGCCCTGCGGAGGAGGTCTCCGCCATCATGGGACTTCTGAGGAAGTACCTTCTGGAGGCCATCGGCCGGATGGAGCGGGACCGGGTCAGGATGGAGTTTTTCGGGGATCTGACCCCCATTGCTCCGGATCTGCAGGCCCTCATCGCCCGCACCCGGGAGATCTCCAGACACTACGAGGGCTGCCAGGTGAACATCTGCCTCAACTACGGGGGCCGGGACGAGCTGCTGCGGGCGGCCAGGGCCTATGCCCTGGACTGCGTGGAGGGCCGGGCGGATCCCGCGGCTCTCAGCGAGGAGCAGATGAGCGGCTATCTCTTCTCCCGGGGGGTTCCGGATCCGGATCTGGTGATCCGGCCCAGCGGGGAGCTGCGCCTGTCCAATTTCCTGCTCTGGCAGTCCGCCTATGCGGAATTTTATTTTACGGACGTGCTGTGGCCGGACTTCTCCAAGGAGGAGCTGCTCCGGGCCATTGCCTCCTATCAGGGCCGCAGCCGTCGCTATGGAGGTGTATGAGGCATGCTGACACGGATTCTGGTGGGTGTGGTCTGCATCCCGGTGCTGCTGGCCGTGCTGCTGCTGATTCCCCCTGTGGGCACGGCCCTGCTGGTGGCGGGCATCTGCGGCCTGGCCTCCTATGAACTGCTGCGGGCCACCAGGAACCTGGGCCCGGGGTCGGCTGCGGTGGTCCTGTGCGCCTTTGCCATGCCCCTGTGCTTCTGGGCCATGGAGGACGAGAACCTGATGGTTCTGCTGCTCACCATCGTGCTGCTGTGCGTACTCTTTTTCCACGCCATCCGGGTGTACGGAACGGAGCAGGCGGTGAAGCTGGAAGCCATTCTCACCGGCTGCTTCGGCGGCATCCTGATCCCCTTCTGCCTGTCCAGCGTGGTGCGGCTGCGGATGGAGGAGAAGGGCACCTTCCTGGTGCTGCTGCCCTTCCTGGTGGCCTTTCTCACGGATGCCGGTGCCTACTTTGCGGGGGTTTTTCTGGGCAGACACAAGGGCATCACCCGGGTGAGCCCCAACAAGTCCCTGGAGGGCTACATCGGGGGCGTGTTCTCCGGGCCGGTGTTTCTCCTGATCTACGGGCTGGTGCTGCAGCATGTCTTTCATCTGCAGGTCTCGCTCCCCCTGCTGGCCCTCTACGGCGTGCTGGGCAGTGCCGTGACGGAACTGGGGGATCTGTCCTTCTCCCTGATCAAGCGCCAGTACGGCATCAAGGACTACGGCAATCTGCTGCCGGGCCACGGGGGAATGCTGGACCGCTTTGACTCCATGATCTTTGCCGCCCCCGTCATGCTGATTCTCACCCGGCTCATTCCCGCATTCTGAGGGCAGCGTCCCGGAAAGGAAGTTCCATGAAGAGGAAAATTGCCATACTGGGCTCCACAGGCTCCATCGGACGGCAGTCTCTGGAGGTGATTGAGGCCTGCGGCATGGAGGCGGTGGCCCTCACCGCCCGGGCCAGCACGGTGCTGATGGAGCAGCAGGTCAGACGGTTTCACCCCCGGCTGGCGGTGATGACCGACCCGGCGGCCGCGGCGGACCTGCGGGTGCGGCTGGCGGACACCGACGTGCGGGTGCTCTCCGGGCCGGAGGGGCTGCTGGAGGCCGCCTCCCTGCCGGAGGCGGATACGGTGATCACCGCCCTGGTGGGCATCGCCGGTCTGCGCCCCACCCTGGCCGCCATCCGGGAGGGCAAGCGCATCGCCCTGGCCAACAAGGAGACCCTGGTGTGTGCCGGGAAGCTGGTGATGGAACAGGCCAGGCGCCACGGGGCGGAGATCGTGCCGGTGGACTCCGAGCACTCCGCCCTCTTTCAGTGCCTCCAGTGCAACCGGGACCGGGGCGAGGTGAAGCGCCTGATTCTCACCTGCTCCGGGGGGCCCTTCTACGGCTGGGACAGGGCGCGTCTGGAGAAGGTGACGAAGGAAGACGCCCTGCGCCACCCCAACTGGTCCATGGGGGCCAAGATTACGGTGGACTCCGCCACTCTCATGAACAAGGGCCTGGAGTTCATTGAGGCCATGCACCTCTACGGCATGCCTCCGGAGAAGATCTCCATCCTGATCCACCGGGAGAGCATCATCCACTCCCTGGTGGAGTACTGTGACAATGCGGTGCTGGCCCAGCTGGGGGCGCCGGACATGCGTCTGCCCATCCAGTATGCCCTCACCTTCCCCCGGCGCATGCCCGGTCCGGCCAAAGCCCTGGATCTGTGGAACTGCGGCTCGCTCACCTTCGGCTCCCCGGATGAGGAGACCTTCCGCTGTCTGGCCCTGGCCAGGCAGGCGGCCTGCCGGGGAGGAACGGCAGGTGCCGTTCTGAACGGGGCCAACGAGGCGGCGGTGGGCCTCTTCCTGGAGGACAGGATCGGCTTTCTGGAGATTGCGGACCGGGTGGAGCGGGCCATGGCCGCCGTGCCGGTGGTGCAGGACCCGGATCTGGATGAGATTCTGCAGGCGGATCAGGCGGCCCGGGCTGCGGCGGTCTGAGGCAGGCGGAGACGTCCGGGTGCAGGTTTGGAGGTTGCTATGACCACGGTGTTTTTTATTGTCGTTGCCATTCTGATTTTCGGGTTCCTCATTGCCACCCACGAGGCGGGGCACTTTGCGGCCGCCAAGCTGCTGGGGGTGAAGGTCAACGAGTTCTCCATCGGCATGGGGCCCTGCCTGATCTCCCGCCAGAAGGGGGAGACCCTCTACTCCCTGCGGGCTCTGCCCATCGGGGGGTTCTGCGCCATGGAGGGGGAGGACGAGGACTCCCCGGATCCCCGCTCCTTCGGCCGGGCGAAGACATGGCGGAAACTGGTGATTCTCTGCGCCGGAGCCGGCATGAACTTTCTCACCGGAGTGGTGATCCTGCTGTGCCTGAATCTGCCGGCCCAGGGCTATGTGATGCCCACCATCGCCGGGTTCACCGAGGGCTTCGGCCTGGAGGACTGCGGCATCCATGCGGGGGATCAGGTGCTGGCCATTGACGGACACCCCATTTACGCCTACTCCAACCTGAGCCTCTTTCTGGGCCGGGCGGGAGACACGGTGGAGTTTCGCATGCGGGCCCAGGACGGCTCCTCCTACCGGGTGAAGGCCTACATGCCCTATCAGGACCGGCTGGATGAGAATGGCCAGATGGTGCACCAGCGGGGCCTGCAGATCGGGACGGTGGTCCTTCCCCCCACCCTGGCCAACCGGCTCCGGTTCACCCTCTGCGACGCCATGGACTACGTGCGTCTGGTGTGGATCAGTCTGGGGGACCTGGTCACCGGAAAAGTGGGCATCCGGGACCTGTCCGGCATGGTGGGCATCACAGAGACCATTGCGGAGGTGGGGACCAACCCCGAGTACTCCCCCAACCCGCTGGCGGCGGTGATGAATGTGGCCTCCCTCTCCGCCCTGATTGCGGTGAACCTGGCGGTGATGAATCTGCTGCCGCTGCCCGCCCTGGACGGGGGACGGATCTTCTTCCTGCTGCTCAACGCAGTGCTCTACCTGCTTTTCCGCAGAAAAATTGCCCCGAAGTATGAGGGGTTCGTCCATATGGCCGGCCTGGTGGCCCTGATGCTCCTGATGGTGGTGGTCACCGTCAGCGACATCGGCAAGCTGTTCGGGGTCTGACAGGAGGAGGGTTTCCATGTCAAAACAGATCATGGTGGGTTCCGTCCCCGTGGGGGGCGGCGCCCCGGTGTCCATCCAGTCCATGTGCAACACCCCCACCCAGGATGTGGAGGCCACCCTGAGACAGATCCGGGAGCTGGCTGCAGCCGGCTGTGAGATCGTGCGGGTGGCGGTTCCGGATATGGAGGCAGCCCGGGCGGTGGGGAAGATCCGGGAACGGTGCCCCCTGCCCCTGGTGGTGGACATCCACTTTGACTACCGCCTTGCCCTGGAGTGCGTGGCGGCAGGGGCCGACAAGGTGCGCATCAATCCGGGCAACATCGGGGGAGAGGACCGGGTGAAGGCGGTGGCGGACGCCTGCCGTCAGAAGAACATCCCCATCCGCATCGGGGTCAACGGTGGCTCCCTGGAGAAGGACATCCTGGCCAGGTACGGGAAGGTCTGCCCGGAGGCCATGGTGGAATCCGCCTTCCGCCACATCCGCATGCTCAACCGCTGGGACTTTGACGACATCTGCATCTCCCTGAAGGCCTCCAGCGTGCCGGTGACCATGAGGGCCTGTCAGCTCATGCGCCAGCGCAGCGACTACCCCCTCCACGTGGGGGTTACCGAGGCGGGAACCGTGAAAATGGGGACTCTGAAGTCCGCGGTGGGCATCGGGGGCCTGCTGGCCATGGGCATCGGGGACACCATGCGGGTGTCCCTCTCGGCGGACCCGGTGGAGGAGGTGCGGGCGGCAAAGGATATCCTCCGGGCGGCGGGACTCCGCCAGGACGGTCCGGAGCTGATCTCCTGCCCCACCTGCGGGCGCACCAGAATCGACCTCATCGGCCTGGCCGCCCAGGTGGAGGAGAGGCTGAAGGAGATTGACCGCCCCATTACGGTGGCCGTCATGGGCTGTGTGGTGAACGGTCCCGGGGAGGCCTCCCATGCGGATGTGGGCATCGCCGGCGGAGACGGGGAGGGCCTTCTCTTCCAGAAGGGGAAGATCATCCGCAAGGTGCCCCAGGATCAGCTGGTGGAGGAGCTGTTTGCCCTGATCCGCACCCTCTGAGCCCCGCCCCAGGACGGAAAGTCCCCCGCATTCCGGGAAGTTTCCGGGAGGCGGGGGATTTTTTGCCCTCCGGGGGGAGCGAAAGAGAGCCGGAAGAAGGAAAGACCAGGAAGAGCAGGAAGGAAAAGTACGGAGCCGGCCTCCTCCGGGACGGAAAAGCACGCATGCCTGCCCGCGCCCTCTTTTGGAGAGGATGCCGAACTTCTCCGGATCTGCCCGGAAGGGCTTGACAGGTTGGGGTGCTGGCGGTATCTTTTCAGGGTGCGACCGCCTCACTCCCTGGGGAGAGGCGGTCCATGCGTCACGCCGGTGGGGCGGAACCGGGGCCCCGGAGGGCCCTGCCCTCCGCCTCCGATGGGGCCATCCGGATCACCGGAAGGGAGGAGAAGGGATCCATGTCTGAAAAAATCCCCTTTCTGCAGATGTTTTCCGCTCTGCGGCGCTGGGACTATCTGGTCCAGGCCACGGAGCGGTGGGTCATTGTGCGCGCGTCCATCAGCCGGGCGGCCCGCAGCGTCCACGTCACCATCCAGGGGGCTTCCGGCGCGGGACAGGGCCTTCTCCGGGATGTGGAGGAGTGTCTGCGCCGGGCCTACTGTCTGAGAGAGGCCAGCGTGATTCCCTGGGTGACGGAAGAGAAGAAGGTGCAGGAGAGAGACGGGGCGCCCTCCGCGGTTCCGGACACTCCCGGGGGAGAGGAATCCCGGCCGGAGAGTTCCGGGGAGCCGCAGCGGCCGGAGAACCCCGCCGGGGCGGACACGGCCCTCTCCCCGGGGGAGGAAACTGCCCGGCCGGTCCGGGAGACCCCTCCGGAGTCCGCTGCCCCGGCATTTTCTGCCGGCGGGGCGGAACAGGAGCCCCCGGCCCCGTCACCCGAAGAAGACGGTGCCCCGGCAGAGGACCCTGTCCCGGCTGTCTCTCCCGTCCAGTCCCCCGGCGGGGAGGAGGGGGAGGACAGCGGACGGGCCTTTGCCCGGACCCAGGCCATCCGCCAGCAGGTGCTGGGCAATCTGCCCCAGAGCCCGGGACGGAAGGCCGGCAGGGCGAACCCGGGCAGGGTGCTCTACGGCAAGTCCTTTACCCGGATGCCCATCCCCATCCGGGAACTGAACCTGGACATGGGCAGCGTGACGGTGGAGGGGGATGTCTTTGCCACGGACAGCCGGGAGCTGAAGAAGCGGGGCGCCTGGATGGTCTCCTTTGACCTTACGGATTACACCGGCTCCATCCGGGTGAGCCGCTTCTTTCCCGGGGAGGAGGGCAGACCCCTGGCAGACGGGATCCGCAGCGGCATGCACCTGAAGATTCAGGGGCGGCTGAACATGGACCGGTTTTACGGGGACATGGTGCTGGAGCCCTCCGCCATCCTGGTGGCGGAGCGGTCCATGCGGGAGGACCGGAGCCGGGAGAAGCGGGTGGAACTCCACCTGCACACCAGCATGTCCACCATGGATGCCCTGTCCTCCTGCAATCCCGCCCTGGGACCGGAGCGCAACATCATCCGCCGGGCGGAGCACTGGGGACACCGGGCGGTGGCCATTACCGACCACGGGGTGGCCCAGGCCTTTCCGGATGCCTGGCACTCCGCCGGGAAGATCAAGGTGCTCTACGGGGTGGAGGCCTACTTCATCAACGACATGGATGACCGGGTGGTGGTCCACGGCCAGACGGAGGACTCCTTCACCGATGAGATTGTCTGCTTTGACCTGGAGACCACCGGCCTCAACCGGAGATATGACACCATCATTGAGATCGGGGCGGTGCTGTGCCGGGAGGGCAGGGTGACAGGCCAGTTCAGTACCTTTGTGAATCCCGAGCGCACCCTGAGTCCGGACATCATCTCCCTCACCGGCATCACGGACGCCATGCTGGAGGGGGCCCCCTCCCTGCGGGAGGCCCTGGAGGCCTTCCTGGCCTTTGCCGGGGACCGGCCCCTGGCGGCCCACAACGCCGAGTTTGACCTGGGGTTCCTGGAGGAGAGCTGCACCAGACTGGGGCTGCCCTTCTCCAACCCCTCCCTGGACACCCTGGTGCTGTCTCAGAACCTGCTGTCGGAACTGAACAAGTTCAGGCTGGACACGATTGCCCAGTATCTTCATCTGCCCGCCTTCCAGCATCACAGGGCCACGGATGACGCCCGTACGGTGGCCGAGATGCTCCCCCATCTCTTTGCCCGGCTGGAACAGGGGGGAGTCAGGCAGCTGAAGGAGATCAACGCCTTCTGCCTGCCCCTGCGGATGGCATCCAAAAAGCGCCGGCGCCAGCCCAAACACCTGATCATCCTGGCGAAAAACCAGACCGGTCTGCGCAACCTCTACAAGCTCATCTCCCTCTCCCACCTGGAGCACTTCAGGCGCTTCCCCATCATCCCCAAGTCCCTCCTGGAGGAGAACCGGGAGGGGCTGATTCTGGGCTCCGCCTGTGAGGCCGGGGAGCTGTTTCAGGCCCTCACCGGGGGCAGGTGCTGGGAGGAGCTGAAGCGCATCGCCTCCTGGTACGACTATCTGGAGATCCAGCCCCTGGGCAACAACCTTGTCCTGTACCGTAAGGGCCAGGTGCGCAGTGAGGA
>CAYXVN010000082.1:10551-11690 GCA_964468565.1 uncultured Oscillospiraceae bacterium
GGCGACGTCCACTTCCTGGACCCGGAGGACGAGATCTATCGCCACATCCTGCTCAACTCCAAGCGCTATGAGGATGCGGACGAGTCCATGCCCATCTACTTCCGCACCACCGATGAGATGCTGAAGGAGTTCTCCTATCTGGGGGAGGACAAGGCCTATGAGGTGGTGGTGAAGAACACCAACTACATTGCCGACTGCTGCGACCCCATCGCACCCCTGCCCAAAGGCCTGTTTGCCCCCCGGCTGGAGAATTCGGACGGGGAACTCAAGCAGCTGGTGTGGGACCGGTGCCGGGAACTCTACGGGGAGAATCCCCCCCGCATCGTCACCGACCGCATCGAGACGGAACTGGGGGACATCATCCGCTGCAAATACGATGTCATCTACATGTCCGCCCAGAAGCTGGTCCAGAACTCCCTGGAACACGGCTACCTGGTGGGCTCCCGGGGCTCTGTGGGCTCCTCCCTGGTGGCCTTCCTCAGCGGCATCACGGAGGTCAACTCCCTGCCCGCCCACTATCGCTGCCCCAGGTGCAAGCACACCGACTTTGACTACGCCCGGGATCCCGCCCACCCCTACGGCTGCGGGGCGGACATGCCGAATGCCCTCTGCCCCATCTGCGGTACCCCCTATGTCAAGGACGGCTTCAACATCCCCTTTGAGACCTTCCTGGGCTTCGGAGGGGACAAGGTGCCGGATATCGACCTGAACTTCTCCGGAGAATACCAGGCCAGTGCCCATAAGTATACCTTTGAGCTCTTTGGGCAGAACCATGTCTTCCGGGCGGGAACCATCGGCACGGTGGCGGAGAAGACCGCCTACGGCTATGTGAAGCACTACCTGGAGGAGAAGGGGTCGGGGGCCCAGGTCTCCAAGGCGGAGGAGGAGCGGCTGGCCATCGGCTGTACCGGTGTGAAGCGCACCACGGGCCAGCACCCCGGCGGCATGGTGGTGATCCCCCAGGACAAGGAGATCTACGACTTCTGCCCCGTGCAGCACCCGGCGGACGACCCCGACAGCGACATCATCACCACCCATTTCGAGTATCACGCCATGGAGAACAACCTGCTGAAGCTGGACATGCTGGGCCACGATGACCCCACCATGATCCGCATGCTGGAGGTGCTCACCGGAAAGAA
>CAYXVN010000083.1:0-5202 GCA_964468565.1 uncultured Oscillospiraceae bacterium
ACACGGGTGAATTTCAATCCCCGTCCAGAACCGGCTCCACTGGGAGATGACGCGGGCAAGGAACTTCATGTTGTGACAGTACAGCCAGTGGGCGGGGCGGTGGTAGAGGGTGGCATGGACCCCCTGGTAGAGCAGGAGAATCTCCAGCTTGGACCGGGCCGCCGGGTCACGGCGCTGATAGGCTTCCAGCGTTTCGTTCAGATTCTTGAACATGATGGGCCTCCTTGTCACAGAAAAACAAAAACCTCTTACACCCCCTGGGGGGCATAAGAGGCGATTGCTCGCGGTTCCACTCTTGTTTTTCACTCAATGGCCGGTATCGGGGCCAGACCGGGCGGCATTACCCGCCGCGCTCCCGGATGCACTTCACGCCTGCCCCGCGCAGACCCCCTTGCAGCCGGTGAAGGGTCCTCTCTGTCCGCGGATACATGGCGCTACTCTTTCCGTTCTCAGCGCTTGCACGGCCTACTATACTATCACCCGCTGTGAACTGTGTCAAGGGTTATATGAAAAAAATCGGGGAACAGATCCGCTCCGGGGGCCGGGGCCGTCTTTCCTCCCGTCGGGAAGGGAAACAGAGGCCAGCCGGGGACCCGGAGACGGAGAAGTGGGGAGCGGGTTTCCAGGGGGAAGGGCCCGGAACGTCCGGGGAAGAAAGTCAGAGAACCTTGGAGAGGAAGTCCCGGGTTCGCTCCTCCTTCGGGTTGGAAAAGAAGGCGTGGGGCTCATTCTGCTCCAGAATACCCCCGTCAGCCATGAAGAGGACCCGGGATCCCACTTCCCGGGCAAAGCCCATCTCATGGGTTACCACCACCATGGTCATGCCCTGGTTGGCCAGTTCCCGCATGACATCCAGCACCTCGCCCACCATTTCCGGGTCCAGGGCGGAGGTGGGCTCATCGAAGAGCATGACCTTGGGCCGCATGGCCAGGGCCCGGACAATGGCGATGCGCTGCTTCTGACCGCCGGAGAGCTGGGCCGGATAGGCATCCGCCTTGTCCTCCAGGCCCACCCGCCTGAGCAGGGAGAGGGCGGTCTCGTTGGCCTCCTCTGCGCTCATCAGCTTGGTCTGGACCGGAGCCAGGGTGATGTTGCGGAGAATCGTCATGTTGTTGAAGAGATTGAAGTGCTGGAACACCATGCCCATCTGCTGGCGGACCTTGTCGATGTTGATCTTGGGGTCCGTGATGACCTGGCCCTGAAAGGTGATGGTGCCGCTGGTGGGCTCCTCCAGCAGGTTGAGGCAGCGCAGAAAGGTGGATTTTCCGGAGCCGGAGGGGCCGATGATGACCACTTTCTCCCCCGGGTAGATGTGCTCATTGATGCCCTCCAGGACCACATGCTTGCCGTAGGCCTTCACCAGATTCTTAACGTCGATCACTCTGACGCAGCCTCCTTTCCAGAATGCCCTGCAGGTAGCTGAAGATCAGCACCAGAACCAGGTACATGATGGCGGTGATGAAGAAGGGGAACATGTACTCGTAGGTGCGGGAGCCGATGGACCGGGCAAAGTAGACGATCTCCTTGCCGGCAATGACCGAGATCAGGGAGGTATCCTTCAGGAGGACGATGAACTCATTGCCCAGAGAGGGCAGAATGGCCTTGAAGGCCTGGGGAATCACGATGTAGCGCATGGTGGACAGATAGTTGAGGCCCAGGGAGCGGCCGGCTTCCATCTGCCCGGGATCCAGACTCATCAGCCCGCCCCGGATGATCTCCGCCACATAGGCTCCGGAGTTGACCCCCAGACCCAGAGCGCCCACCATGGTCAGATTGCGGCTGGAAGAGAAGATGACGAAGCCCCAGATCATCAGCTGCACCATCATGGGGGTGCCGCGGATGACGGTGACATAGACCCGGCAGATGCCGTTGATGATGCCCAGAATGATGTTGTGGGTGCCGGGGCGCTGCTGGTCATGGGCGGTGCGCACCATGGCAACCAGCACGCCCAGCACGACGCCGATGATCAGGGCCACCACCGTGACCTGCAGGGTGGTGGCGAGTCCCTGGAAATAGCTGACCCAGCGCCCCTCGGCAAACCAGGCCCGGTAGAACTTCATGAATGTATCCTGCCAGAAGGTGAGATCTGCTTTGTCGATCTGAGACAGGCTTTCGTACAGGGCGTCAACATTCATGGCCTTTCCCCTCACTTTCCAAAAATGAGATTCCGCTGTCCAAAGAAAAAGGGGGCGGCTGAGCCGCCCCCTCTGGCAGGAGGATTATTCCTCGGCCGTGATGTAGGTATCGATGATGCCCTGTACTGTGCCGTCGGCAATCATCTCTTCCAGAGCGGCGTTCAAAGCGTCCAGAAGGGCGGTGTTGCCCTCGTTGACGGCCAGGCAGTAGTCCTCGCTGATGTACTCGGTATCCAGAATCTTCAGACCCGGGTTGGCCTTCACATACTCCTGAGCGGGGCCGTTGTCGATGATGACGGCATCGATCTGCCCGTTCAGCAGGGCCTGCACCGCCAGAGCGCCGTTCTCATAGCCCTGGACGTGGTCCTCGCCGTAACCGCCGTTCTCCGGGGTGTCCGAGGCATAGATCTCACCGGTGGTGCCGCGCTGGACCCCGATGGTCTTGTCGTTGGCAAGTCCGTCCAGATCGGTGATGTCGGAATCCTCCGGCACGATGACCACCTGGACGCCCTTGGCATAGCTGGTGGAGAAGTCCATGACCTCATCCCGGGCTTCCGTGTAGGTCAGGCCGGCAAGAACCATGTCGCTCTTGCCCTGCTGTACGGCCACCAGAGCGGAGTCAAAGTCCATGTCGTCGATCTCCAGCTCCAGGCCCAGCTTTTCGGCCAGGGCCATGGCGATTTCCACGTCGATGCCCTGATAGCTGACCCCGTCCGGGCCGGTATAGGGGCCCTCTCCATCGGTACCCATCTCATAGGGCGGGAAGGAGCAGTTGGTGGACATGATCAGCTTGCCCTCCTCCACGGTGGTGAAGGTTCCGGAGGGGGTGGAACTGGAGCTGCCCTGGGAAGAAGAGCTGCCCTGGGAAGAGGAACTGCCCTGGGATGAGGCAGAACCCTGGGACGAGGCAGAGCCCTGAGAGGATGCGGACCCCTGGGAACCGGAGGATCCGGAAGAGCTGCCGCCGGAGCTGCTGGAGCCTCCGCCGCCTCCGCAGGCGACGAGGCTTATGGCCATCGCCAGAGCGAGGGCCATGGCAAGAATCTTTTTCATCGTTTCATTGATCTCCTCATACTTGAAGTCAGGTCCGAGAGAATACCGTGGACCCATCGTCTAAGTATACTCAGGGGAGGCGGTGGAGTCAAGAGGAAATTATGCAAAATTATGTATAATATGCAGATTCTTTTGTACACAATGGCGGAAAACCTGAGGGAAATCTCTTAGAAGACAAACAGTATGCAAAAATCAGTGAATAATCCCCTGCAGCATTCATTTTTCCTCCGGGGGTTCCTGCCAGTGGACCTGGTGGTAGTAATCCAGCGTGCGGAAGCTGCGCTCCATCTGAATGATGAGATAGCGCTCCGTGAAGCGCTCCAGACGGGCAAGGGCGCCGCCGGCGATATGGAAGGACAGCAGGCGTTTGGGCTCACACCAGGCGATGTAGCGGATGGCCGTCAGGGTCTCTTCGTCCAGCACCATGGTGTCCTCTGCGGGAACGGCGCAGCGGGCGCACCGGAAGGTGCCCTCACGCAGGTAGAAGCGCAGCTTCTCCGGCACCTCCTCCCCGCAGATGGAGCAGCCCTCCAGCATGGGTTCAAATCCCGCCAGACACATGCTGCGCAGTTCGAAGACCGCCTTTACCTGGTCCGGGGGACGGTCCATCCGGTCCAGGGCGTGGAGACAGTTCAGCAGCAGAGAGAGCAGCTCCGGAAAGGGCTCCCCCTCCAGGGCCAGCAGCTGGGTGAGTTCGGAGAAGTAGCAGGCCAGGGCGAACTTCTCCAGATCCAGGCGGACGCCGTGAAACTCCCGCTGGGTTGCGGCACTGCGCACCGTCCAGCGGCCGGAGCGCTCCCCCAGTTCCATTTCGGACCAGCACAGCAGCTGGCAGCCGGCGGCCAGGGGACTGGCCTTCCGGCGGCAGCCCCGGGCGGAGGCGGTGATTTTCCCCATCTCCTGGGTGAAGAGGGTGAGGATGCAGTCGGCCTCCCGGTATTCCACCGAGCGCAGCACCAGGGCATTGGTGACACAGTCCATGAGAACATCTCCTTCCGGGGAGAATGGGAAAGGGGCGGCCGGAGGCCGCCCCGGGTGATGCCGGTCAGTCCGGGTGATAGCCGAAGTTGGAGATGGCGGCGGGGTTGTCCCGCCAGTTCTCCTTTACCTTCACCCAGGTCTTCAGAAAGATCTTTGCACCCATGTAGCGCTCCATGTCCTCCCGGGCCAGGGAGGAGATCTTCTTGAGCATGGAGCCGTTCTTTCCGATGATGATGCCCTTGTGGCTGCTTTTCTCGCAGTAAATGGCGGCGTGCACTTCCACCACTCCGTCGTCCCGCTCCGCAAAGTGTTCAATCTCCACGGCAACGCCGTGGGGGACCTCCTTGTCCAGACAGAGCAGAAGCTTCTCCCGCAGAATCTCCGCCATCATCTGCCGCTCCGGCTGGTCCGAGGTCATGTCCTCAGGAAAGAGGGCGGGACCCTCCGGCAGATCGGGCTGCAGCACGTCCAGCAGTTCTTCCACACCCTCCCCGGTGCGGGCGGAGAGGGGGATGATGGCATCGAAGGGGTAGGCATCCTGGTACACCTTCATGACCTCCAGCAGGGGTTCCTTCCTCTCCAGGGTGTCCACCTTGTTGATGACCAGGACAGCGGGGCAGTTCAGGGTTTTCAGCCGGTCTATGAGCTGCTGTTCCGGGATGCCCACATTGGGGATGGGCTCCACCACCAGGACAACGGCGTCCACATCCACGACGCTCTCCCGGATGACCCCCACCATGTAGTCTCCCAGGCGGGTGCGGGCCCTGTGGAGACCGGGGGTGTCCACGAATACGTACTGGCAGCCGTCCCGGTTCCGCACGCCCCGGATGCGGTTGCGGGTGGTCTGGGGTTTGCTGGTGACGATGGCGACCTTTTCCCCCACCAGGGCGTTGGTCAGGGTGGACTTGCCCACGTTGGGCCGTCCGCAGATGGTGATGATGCCGGATCGGGTGATTTCCATACCTGAGGTGAGCCTCCTTGGACGTGCAGGTTGCAGATTATGATTGCCGGGAAGGGCAGGAGAGGTCCCTGG
>CAYXVN010000083.1:5302-11632 GCA_964468565.1 uncultured Oscillospiraceae bacterium
GCAGATGCTGGCTTCCCCTCTCCCCGGTGAGGGAGATGGGCCGGCGCAGGGTCAGAGTACCGTCCTCCCACTGGAAGAGATCCGTCTCCCGGTGCCGGGGCGGTCCTGCCGGCAGCCGGTGACGGTGGCGGTCTCCGGATCAGATACGGGGCAGCAGATGCCGCCCCTTCCGTCAGGTGCCGGGAGGAGGGCATCCTCCTCCACGAACCGGCCCTCATCCCCATCCCAGAGCCAGAGGCGATACCGGCAGTTGTCCCCCTCCCCGAGGGACATCCTTCCCCGGATCCTGGGAGCCGTCAGAGTTGGCGTCCGCCACCAGAAGGTACCCCGCGCCGAAGGCATCTTCCGGGGAGCGGATGGTCAGGGCCTGAAGGGAAGGGCGGAGCGGGAGGGGAGGCAGGGGGTTCTGAGCCCCCGGGCCGGTCGGAGGAGAAAGAGGGGGACAGGGGGATGCCGGAGCCCTCAGCCGGAGACCGGGAAGAGGCAGCGGGGGGCGGGGAAGAGGCAGCCGGAGGCCTTTTCCCGCAGCCGCTGAGAAGCCCCGGCAGGGCAAGGGTGGCACACAGCCGGGGATGCGGCATTTTCTTCAAAGCTTTTCCTTTCGGGTGATGCCAAGCTGGGCGAGGATGGCCTCCTCCCGCTCCCGCATCCGGGCCTTTTCCGGTCCCTCATCCAGGTGGTCGTAGCCCAGCAGGTGAAGCACGGAGTGGACGGCCAGATAGGCCATCTCCCGGCGGGTGGAGTGTCCGTACTCTCTGGCCTGGGCGTGAATCCGCTCCAGAGAGAGAATCATGTCGCCCAGGGGGACCAGACCGGTGCCGGGATCGGCATCCTCCGGCCCCGGCAGCTGGCCGGGGTGCAGGTCGAACACGGGGAAGGAGAGCACATCGGTGGGGGCGTCCACCTGCCGCATCTGCCGGTTGATCTCCCGGATGCCGGCGTCATCGGAGATGCGCACATCAATCTCACAGGGGAAATCCACCCCCTGGGCCGTGAGAGCGGTGCGGATGACTCTGCGCAGGAAGGAGCGCTGTCCTTCGCTGACCCCGGGAACATCGGAGGTGATGGGAATGTAGTGGCGCTTTGCCATGGGAAGTCCCCCCTGTACCAGCTTATCCGGTTTCCCATTATACGCGCAGAGGGAGCGGAATTGCAAGAGGGAAAACCGGGAGGCGGGAATGGAGGTGCGCTTTCTGGAGGTCCGGGGAGAAATGGGCCGGAGCAGCGGAAAAAGGGAGCGGACACCGGGTGTCCGCTCCCTGAAAGGGGCAATTGCCTCTGTCCTCAGGCAGTCTGCTTTTTGACTCCCATGTGCTGGTAGACCACGATGCCCACCACCACAACCAGACCGACAATGTCGGTGACGGTGCCGGGGATCATCATGCACAGGCCGCCGGCAGCCAGGAGAATGCGCATAAGGGGATTGATGGGCCGGTACAGGAACCCGTTCAGGGCGGCTGCCACCCCGAAGATTCCCAGCAGGGCCGTGATGACAATCTGAACCACCTGGAACGCCATCATGGCGAAGGAGGTGCCCTCAGCGAATTCAAGGAGCATGGACGGATTGAAGGCGAAAATATACGGGACAATAAAGGCGGCTATGGCCAATCGCGTGGCGTTCAGTGCCGTCTTCATGGGCGAGGACTTGGCAATGGCGGATCCGGCGTAGGCGGCCAGAGCCACAGGAGGGGTGATGTCCGCCACAATGCCGAAGTAGAACACGAAGAAGTAGGCGCAGACAGGGGCAATGCCGATGCGCTTATCCATGAGGATGGGGGCGCAGGTGGAGGCCATGATGCAGAAGTTGGCCGTGGTGGGAACGCCCATGCCCAGGACAATGCAGCAGATCATGGTCAGGAACAGGGCAATGATAGCCCGTCCGCCGGAGATCTTGACAATGGTGGTGATCAGCTTGGAGGCCAGGCCGGTGGTGGTGATGCATCCGGCCACCAGACCGGCGATGCCGCAGGCCACGGCCACGGTTACCGTGCTCTTGCCGCCGGCCTCCAGGGCATCCAGGAACTTGGTGAAGGTGAACTCCTCGGCGGGCTCATGAATGCCGGTGGCCTTGTTGACGCCGTTATTGATGAGGCCGACGATGATGGTGATCACAATGGCAATGGCAGCCGAGGTCTGCATGGTGCGCAGCTGGGAGGAGACAAGAACCACCAGCACCACCAGGGGGGTCAGCAGATAGATCTTGGGCAGCAGCTCTCGGATCTTGGGCAGCTCATCTCTGGGAATGCCCTTCAGCCCCAGCTTTTTGGCCTCCAGATGGACGGCGATGTAGATGCCGGTGAAGTAGAGCAGGGCAGGCAGAATGGCCTTCAGTGCCACCTGGGCGTAGGGAATGCCCATGTACTCTGCCATCAGGAAGGCGGCGGCGCCCATGATGGGGGGCATGATCTGCCCGCCGGTGGAGGCGGCCGCCTCCACGGCGCCGGCAAATTCGGGCTTATACCCGGTTTTCTTCATCATGGGGATGGTGACGGAGCCGGTGGTGACGGTGTTGCCCACGGAGGAGCCGGAGACCATGCCGCACAGGGCGGAGGAGATGACGGCCACCTTGGCGGGACCGCCGGCAGAGGAGCCGGCGACGCAGTTGGCCAGGTTGATGAAGAAGTTGGAGATGCCGGTGCGCTCCAGGAAGGCGCCGAAGATGATGAAGACCACGATGTACTTCTGACAGACGTTGATGGGTGTGCTCAGGACGCCGGTGTTGGCGGTGTAGAACAGATCATAGAGGGCCTTGCCCACCCGGACCTGCTTGATGAAGAAGGTGTACACCAGAAGGGCACCCAGCACACACAGAATGGGGAGACCCACGCAGCGGCGGCACAGTTCCATCAGGGCCAGTATGCCGATGACGGCGAAGGCGGCCATCATAAGGTTGTCCGTAACCCGGGAGGACATCTGGATGATGCTCTTGGCGTTGAGTGCGAAATAGAAGTAGGGGATGCAGCCGCACACCATGATGATGATATCGTACCAGGGCAGGTAGTTGGGCTTTGAGATGCCCTTCTTGATGGGGTAGTGCAGATACCCCAGGATCAGGATCAGACCGACGAACACGGTCAGCTTCTGTTCCGGCAGCGTGGGGAAGCCGGAAAGGGTGGAAAAGATGCAGTAGACGGAGAAGGCGATGCCCAGAAAGCGGACAATCTGCCGCGGGGTGCCTTCCCAGACTCGGGTGTTGGACTCTCGGTCATATTTCTTCATGACCTCTTCCACGTCGGCGGCGGTACCGGTTGAGGTATCCACCACCTCCGGCGTGGGGTCCGGTTTCTTTCTGTCCTCAGCCATAACGGGCTCCTTTCTCTTCTCGGCCGGTTCTCACTTCGCTTCTGTGCGACGCCTCTGGAGACGCTGCGGGACGCAGGGAGACGCGCCGGCGATGAGGCGCGTTTCCGTCCGCCTCGCAGAAGGTGAGGGTGAGAAAAAAGCGGCTGCGGCAGCCAAATGCCGCAGCCGCACCACAGCGCAGATTGCTGTTTTCGGTGGAGGACTTACTTGCCGGGGACGGTGAGGCCCTTGTCAGCAAAGTATGCCACAGCGCCGGGATGATAGCCGACGGAGGTGACGGAAGTGGCAAAATCAAGGTCCAGCTCATTGGCCTTGTCGTGAGACAGGTTGGGGATGTCCTCGAAGGTGCCAACCAGGAAGTTGTAGACGTCAGCCTCAGAGACATCGTCGTTGGCAATGATGACGGCACTCACCGCGACGGTGGTGCAGTCCTCGTCAGTGCCGTAGGTGTCCTTGGAGATGACATTCTTGCTGTAGTAGGGGGAGGCCTCGATCAGAGCGTTGATGTGCTCTTCGTCCAGGCTGACCAGGGAGATGGATTTGGAGGCAGCCAGGGAGGTGACTGCGGTGGTGGGAGCGCCGGCCACGATGAAGGCGGCATCGATCTGACCATCCTGCAGGGCCTCGGTGGAGCCGGCGAAGTCCTGATAGGTGGGAACGATGTCCTCTTCGGTCAGGTCATAGGCACCCAGAATGTCGATGGCGTTGTAGTACACGCCGGAGCCGGAGGCGCCGATGGACACCTTCTTGCCCGCCAGGTCAGCGACAGTCTTGATGTCGGGGTTCACGGTGATGATCTGGACCTGCTCCTGGTACAGGGCGGCCACGGTGGAGAAGCCCTGATAGGAGCCGTCCTGCTCGAAGGTGCGCTCGCCGTTGTAGGCATAGGCCATGACGTCGGACTGGACGAAGGCGATCTGGAAGTCGCCCTTGCTCAGGCCGTCAATGTTGGCCGCGGAGCCGCCGGAGGAGACGGCAGTGACACTGGTGCTGGTCATGTCACCTACCTTGTTGCCGATGACGTTGCCGAAGGCGTAGTAGGTGCCGGTCTCGCCGCCGGTGCCGAAGGTCAGCTCGGTGCCGCCGTCCTTACCCGTCAGGGCGGTGCCGCCCCCGGAGGTGCTGGTGGAACTGGAGCCGCCGGAGCTGCTGCTGCCGGACGCGCTGGAGCTGGTGCCGCCGGAGCTGCTTCCACCGGAACTGCTGCCGCCGGAGGAATTGCCGCCGCTGCCGCCGCAGGCGACCAGGGTCAGGACCATGGCCGCTGCCAGAATGGATGCAAACAGTCTTTTCATAGTTGATTCTCCTTTTTTCTAAAGATGGACGGGATTCGTACCGTATCTGCCCGGACGGCCCCGGGGGACCGCCTGGGGAGCCGATGGGCAGGCGGAACTGCCCCCCGACCGGTACATGGCTATTGTACACTGCAATTCCATGAATTGCAAGACATATTTTCTGTCACTCCAGCGATTCCCTCCCTGGTTGGGGAGAAAATTCGACAGATTTCGGATTGTTTCCCAGATTTCCGTAATAAAAACCTCCAGGGAAAGACTGCGCTGGGTTCTTTTCCCAGCATCTGGGAGAGACAGAAGCCAAATCCCTTCCTGCCGCTCTCCTTACAGGGCCTTTTTCAGCGCCTGGGCAATCTGGTCCGGGCAGGAGGTGGGCCGGGTGCCGCAGCGGATGCCCTCCAGGTGGGCAATGGCATCCCTGACAGGCATGCCCTTCAGCAGGGACGAGATGCCCTGCAGGTTGCCGTTGCAGCCGCCGAAGACCTCCAGAGACTGGATGATGCCGTCCTCCACCTGGATGGTGTAGGCCTGGGAACAGACGCCGGTGGGGATGTAGTTGATGGTCATGAAGACACTTCCTCTCATAGGGGCCCGTACGCAGAGGGAGATGGGGCCTGAGGCCTCTGACCGGTATTTCAGAGGTCAGACACTAGTATAGCAGGGGGCAGAAGGAAATGCAAGAGGCTGTTTTCACAAAACAGAGATTCCGGAGGGGGCGGACAGGTCCCCACGGGGAGAATCGCCCGGGGGAGAGACGGACAGAACAGCACAAGGACGGCGTACCGCAGTGCGGCGCACCGTCCTGTTCCGTCTGCAGACTGCCGGGAATCACTCCTGCGGCTTTTCCTCCTCGTTCTCGGCGGGAGCTTCCTCAGCGGGAGCCTCCTCGGCAGATGCCTCTTTGGGAGCCTCCTCCTCAGCAGAAGCCTCCTTGGGGGCCTCCTCCGGGGCAGGGGCCTCTTCGGCGGTCTCAGGGGCGGCCTCAGAGATGGTCTCCTCCACCTGGGCCGTGACCTCCGCAGCTTCCTCGCTGGCCTCTTCCACCAGCTCCTCCACCTTTTCCATGGCATCGGCGTTGCCGGAGTCCCCCACTTCGGCCTTCAGCTCCTGGATGCGGGCATTGTTGGCCTCGATGGCGGCCTTGGCGGCGGTGACCTTCTCGCAGGCTGCGGCGTAGGCTCCGTCGGGAGAGGTGCCCTGCTCGGCATAGTAAAGCTTGCCGATCTCAATGTAGGCCTTCTTGATGGTGTCCTCTTCCCCGATGTTTGCGGTTTTCAGCTTGGCGACCTCCGCCAGACGGCGGGACTGTGCGACACCGGACTGGGCCAGGTCGGCGGCCTTTTCCCCCAGGGAGTTGGCGGTCTCTTTCAAGGTATCAAGGAATCCCATGATTTCGTAACCTCCTGAAAAATGATGGTGGCATTTCCCGTGTCCCTATTTTAGCCTGTTTTCCAGCTTCATGCAAGAGTCCCCTGCGGTTTTTAATGAGAAATTTAATGCCGCCCTCCGGAGCAGCGGAGCTGCGGCCCCGGTTTCCGGGAGTGCCGGTGCCTCAGCCCGGTGTCCGGCAGGGTGGGAATGCCCCAGAGGACAGGGATGGGAGGCCGTTTTCCGGGAAGGCAGGGGAGGAGGAAAGATGCTGCCAAAGGGCCTTCCGGCTCCCGCCTGACTAAGAAATCGTCCGGCGCAGGTTCCATCCGTCAGGGTGGAGATAGCCGGACACCTTATTCTCCCG
>CAYXVN010000084.1:0-11442 GCA_964468565.1 uncultured Oscillospiraceae bacterium
AATTATGAGGGCAGCGGCACGGTGAAGGTACTCCACGCAGGTCCTCCTGTCAAGCGTGCATTTAAATATTTCACAAAATCTTTACACTATTGTGCGCCTTTTGAAAACTGCCAATGAACCCTCCGGGAAGGCCCTGCCCCGCCCGGAGGGTTTTGGCTGTCCGGGGCGGGAGACCCCTTTGGCGGCGGGGGATTCCGGTGCCGGGAATTTGATTGCACAAAATGTATGGGGAAAAGGGCTTGAAGATTTGCCGGTTTTCCGGTATGATAGAAGAAGAGATCCGTGCCGGCCCGGGACCGGGCATGAGGCGGCCCACCAGCGGGGAAGTGCCCCGGGAAATGAGGAATACCATGAGTTTTCAAATCGTCAGCGACAGCTCCTGTGATCTGGGCAGGGAGCGGGCGCAGGAACTGGGCGTGAGCCTGGTCTCCTATTACGCCGCTCTGGGGGATGAGCACTACTACCGGGAGGAGCAGGACATCACGGCGGTGGAGTTCTACCGCATGATGGCGTCCATGCCGGGTGTCTTCCCCAAGACCTCCATGCCCTCCATGGAAGATTACCTGGAGGTGTTCCGACCCATTGCCGCCTCCGGCAGTCCGCTGCTGTGCATCTGCCTCAACGCCCGCTTCAGTGCCTCCTACCAGTCGGCGTGCAATGCGGCGGCTCTTCTGAAGGAGGAGGTTCCCGGGCTGCGCATCCGGGTGGTGGACTCCCAGTTTGCCACCGTGATGGAGGGGCTGATGGTGGAGGAGGCCGCGGTCCTCCGGGATCTGGACTGGGATCTGGACCGGGCGGCGGATGCGCTGGAGGGCATCCGGCCCACCGGACGCATCTTCTTCACCACCAACGATCTGGAGTACCTGCGCCACGGGGGAAGAATCGGCAAGGCGGAGGCCAAGCTGGGCTCCCTGCTGAAGGTAAAGCCCCTGATCGGCATGTACGATGCGGAGCTGCACAATACCGGCATCGCCCAGGGGCGGAAGAACTCCCTGCGCAAGGTCCGGGACCAGTTTCTGCAGTACATGGAGAAAAACAGACCGGACCTGAGCGAGTGGCGGGTGGCCACCGGCTGCGGGCTGGACCGGGAGGAGTACGAGGCATTTACGGACGAGATCTACGAGGGCCTGGCCCGTCTGGGGTACCAGGTGCCGCGGTCGAGATACTATCAGATCGGAGTCACCATCGGCGTGCACACCGGTCCCACCCCGGTGGGGGTGGGCATTGTGCGCCGGGTGATTCCCTGCAGACCCTGAGAGACGGGGAGACGCGCAGAAACAACGGGCCTTTCCTGCGGGAGAGGTCCGTTGAAGTTTTTTTATGATTTTTTTGTCATCCTGCAATAAAACCCCCTCCCTGCGCATTCCTTTTACGACAGGAGTAAAGAGCGATGCTGTCAGTCACTGATGAAATGGAACAGAGGGTGCCGGACCGGAAGGAACTGGAACGGCTGCTGCTGGAGACTGCGTCCGGAAGCCAGGAGGCCTTCGGGCAGCTGTATCAGCGTACCCGGGGCGCTGTATACGCCATGATGCTCTCCATGCTGAAACATGCCCACGATGCCCAGGACCTGACCCAGGACGTCTTTGTCCGGATCTGGGAGTCCGCCGGGCAGTACCAGCCAAGGGGTTCTCCCATGGCCTGGATTCTGACCATCGCCCGCAATCTGGCCCGCATGCACCTGCGGCAGTCCGGCCGCACGGGAGATCTGAGCGAGGAGGAATGGGATGCCATTCCCGCGGAGGATCCCCGTGTCACCGTGGAGGACCGGGTGGTTCTTCAGACGGCACTGGCCGCTCTGGGGGATGAGGAGCGGCAGGTGGTGCTGCTCCACGCCGCCTCCGGCCTGCGTCACCGGGAAATCGCCGAGTTGCTGGACATGCCCACTGCCACCGTCCTGTCAAAGTATCACCGCGCACTGAAAAAAATGCGAACCCTGATGGAAGGAGATGGCAGACCATGACCGATCAGGAGATGGAACGCGCTCTGGCAAAGGCACTGGACCACGCTGCCCCCAACGATCTGTCAGATGTCCTCTCCCACTGCGGGGTGGGGAAAGGAACCGTGATCCGGATGACAGACGTGAAGAAGACCACCAGACATTGGCGGCCTCTGATTGCCGCCGTCCTTGCCCTTGTCCTCCTGGGAGGGGGAGCGGGAGGGCTGATCTGGCGCCAGGCCAATGCGGTTGCCAGCATTGTTTCCCTGGATGTGAACCCCAGCATCGAACTGAAAGTCAGCCGCAGCGAAAAGGTGCTTGCCTGCACCCCCATGAATGAGGATGCCGCCGCCATTCTCTTCGACATGGGAGGCGGACAGGATCTGAAGGGCACCAAGCTGGATGTGGCGGTCAACGCCATCGTAGGCTCCCTGCTGCGCAACGGATATCTGGACGACCTGGCCTCCGCCATTCTCATCTCCGTGGAAGACGGGGATCAGGATCGGGCTGCCCATCTCCAGGAAGAACTGGTCTCCATTGTGGACAACATTCTCCAGGGGGCCAACAATTCCAGCAGCGTATACAGTCAGGCCATTACACAGGACGCCATGCCGGACCTTCAAACCCTGCAGAACCAGGGGAGCATGTCCTCGGGCAAGGCGGCTCTGGTGAGCCGGGTCATGGCGATGAACGGAACCAGCCAGTCGGATACCGCCACGCTGCAGGCGCTGTCGGCCCTCTCCGTGGAGGAGCTGATGGATCTGCTGGAGGCCGGTGAGACCCGGATCCCCATCGGTATCAGCGCCGCCGCCACCGCGGCGGAGGAGTATGCGGGGACCACCGCGCTGGACTCGGTGACCACGGATGCGGATCCGGAGCTGGAGGATGTGAATCCCCACTACGATGTGGACATCCACACCCAGTTCGGCGAATTTGAATACCGGGTGGATGCCTTTACCGGCGAGGTGCTCAGCGGGCCGAAGAACATTGTCAGCCAGGCCTCCGGCGGGAGTTCCCAGAGCGGGAACCAGGGCAGTGGCCAGACCGGATCCCAGAGCGGGAACCAGGGCAGCGGCCAGACCGGAACCCAGGGCAGCAGCCAGGGCGGAACCCAGGGCAGCAGCCAGGGCGGAACCCAGAGCAGCGGCCAGACCGGTACGGCTTCCGGGGACATCGGCGTGGAGGCCGCCAAGAGTGCGGCTTTAAAGCACGCCGGGGTCGCTTCGGGGAACGCCAACTTTATCAAGGCCCAGAAGGATGTGGACAACGGCCGCAGCGAGTACGACATCGAATTTGTGGCCGGCGGAACGAAATACGAGTATGAGATTGATGCCGCCTCCGGCTCCGTGCTGAAATCCGAACGGGAAGCCGTAAATCAGACCGGAGGCCAGAGCACCGGCACAACGGCTGCCGATATCGGGGTGGAAGCGGCCAAGAATGCGGCCTATCAGCACGCCGGGGTGTCCTCCTCGGAGGTGAACCTCATCAAGGCCCAGCTGGACTATGACGACGGCCGGGCGGAGTATGACATCGAGTTTACCGCCGGGGGCTGGAAGTACGACTATGAGGTCCTTGCCGCCGACGGCACGGTTGTGACGGCGGAGAAGGAGCAGATCCCCCAGAGCAGCACCGGCTCCACCGGGTCCTCCGGCACCGGAGGCACCTCCGGGGACATCGGCCTGGAGGCGGCCAAAAAGACCGCCCTCTCCCACGCCGGTCTCAGTGCCGGCCAGGTTTCCGGACTGAAGGCGGAGGCGGACTGGGATGACGGCCGTCTGGAGTATGAGGTGGAGTTCCGCTCCGGAAATTACGAGTACGAGTACACGATTGACGGCACCAGCGGTGCCATCCTCCAGCACGAAAAGGACTGGGACGACTGAGGTGTCCCGGGGAAGAAAAAAGCGGGGCCGGTCCCAGAACCGGCCCCGTTTTGTTTTCCCCGGCGGTCTCTCACAGTTCCTTTGCCTTGCCCTGGATGTCCTCCAGATCGATGCGCCAGACCGAAGTGACGGCCAGGCTGCGGGCAATGGCATGCTGGAAGGGCTCCCCCATCTGTTCCGGCAGCAGCTTGCTGCAGATGAGAGCCAGCCCCTCGATTTTGTCCGCCTCTTCCGTCAGCTCGTGGGCCGTGCCGGTGGCCACCACGGACTGAAAGTACGTGGAGAACATGGCGGGCGGGGTAAAGACCGGATCGTCCTGGGCCACGAAGGTGACGCAGACCCGGGGATCCGAGCGCAGCAGGTCCAGCTTGCGCCCCTCCCGGGCGCAGTGGAAGTAGAGGCTGCGGCCCTTCCGGGCCAGGGAGAGGGGAATGCAGTAGGGGGCGTCCCCGCCGGTCTGGAAAGCGACAATGCCGTGGGTGCAGCGGTCCATCAGCGCCAGGGAAAAGTCCAGATCCCGGGCGCGGTCTTTTCTTCTCATGGTGAAATCTCCTCCTGAGCGGTTGCCAGATGTTCCACCACTCCAATGTAGAGGGCGGAGGGATCGGTGAGGAAACGCTGGCTCATGGTCTGGGCCTCAGGGCGACTGGAGACCAGGAGATGGAGTTCCAGAAGGGGCCCGTCGCAGTCGCTGAACCGGAGATGGAGCATGCAGGTGCCGTCCTTCCGCTCCTCAATACCTGCCCGGATCTCCTCGGACAGGCGCAGATCCTCATTGACCTTCAGCAGATTCTCCTCACAGTGAAGACGGATGGAGTAGGGCAGATTCTCCTCACAGATGGAACTGTTGCGCCTGCCCCGCTCGGTGATGGCGTAGCGGCCGCTGTCCTGGATCAGTTGCCCGGTCTGCACCATGTGGGGCACGGCAGCGGTGAGGGAGAAGTAATCCACTCCGGGATCCAGATAGATGGTCAGCTCCAGCAGCTGCTGAAAGGTGACAGGCCGGATGACCCGGTCCATCAGGTAGAGAATCAGAACTTTCAGGTCCAGGTCGTCCCGGATATAGCCGACTGTCATTTCTGCAACTCCTTTCCCGGGGAAACTCCCCCTTTCTTTCGGCCATTATAGCGGAGATTTTCCCCGGAGGCAATCCCCAAAAGCCGGCCGGGAGATGGAAAAGTTCACCGGCTGGGGCCCCGTCGCCCTCCTCTTCCTTTCCCTCCGGAGAAGCGGGGCCGGCGGCGGGGAGGGAAAGAATTTTTAAAATTCCCATAGGAATTTTTCCGCTCTTGTGGTATCATGGGGAATGCTGACCGGGAAGGAGGTGGGGCCGCGTGAATCGGAGAGGGACGTGCCTGGCCATGGTGCTGGGGCTGGTACTCCTGCTGAGCGGCTGCCTCTTCCGGTCGCCGGACGAACTGTACCGGAGACCGGCCAAGTCTCCGGGTTATGACCAGCTGACCGCCGCCATTCAGAACGTACGGGCGGAACTGGAACTGGAGTACTCCACCATCTGCGAGGATGGGGTCATCGTCTCGGGGGACAATACGGCCTCCATCCAGCTGCAGGATCTGGACGGCGATGAGGTCCGGGAGAGTGCCGTGGTCTTCCTGCGGGTGCCCGGGGTGGAGAAGGCCATGAAGGTGTTTCTCTTCTCCCAGACTCCGGAGGGGGAGTACAAGGTCTCCGGCCTGGTGGAAGGGGACGGCTCTGCCATCTACTCGGTGGACTATGCGGACCTGAACGGCATGGGGCTGAAGGAGCTGGTGATCAGCTGGCAGATCAGCGCCGGCGTCTATCAGCTGGGGGCCTACACCCTGGACGAGCTGGGGGTGGACCGGGTGCCGGAGGACAGTGCGGTTCAGACACGTCCTGACGGAGATACCTTCCGCGCCACGGAGATGCTCCTGACCGGGTTCAGTGCGGCCTCCGGCAGCAGCAGCAGCTACGCCCGGGGATACATTCTTCTGGACATTGACCAGGATACCCGCAAGGAGGTGGCGGTGGCCCGGCTGGACCCCGCCGGCATCACCAGCGAAGTGGAGGTCTACGGCTGGCGGGACGGCGCCTTTGTCAGCCTGGACCGGGTGGGCCTGTCTGCCGGTGCCGTCTCCCTGAACCGCATGCGGGACAACTACCTCAGCGGTGCCTTCATGACCCCCGCCATCTATGTGACCTGCATTCTGGACGATGGAACCCGGGCCACGGATGTGCTTGCCTACCAGAGGGGGGAGGACCGCCGGCGCAGCCTGACGAACCTGGCTCTTGACGCCCAGACCGGGGTGAGCCGCAATCTGCTGCCCGCCAACATGGACATGGCCCCCACCCATATTAACGACGACATGGTTCTGGAACTGCCCAAGATCCGGCCTCTTCCCACCTACGATGAGACGGAGGCAAGCCGGGGCAACAACTTCTGGCTCATTGACTGGGGCCAGTATACGGAGGAGGGGGAGTATGTGCAGGTGATGACCACCTACCACAACTCCGCCGACGGCTGGTACCTGATCATTCCGGACAGCTGGATCGGCAACCTGACCATCTCCCGCAACGACACCCTCTCCGGTCAGCGGCAGGTGGACTTCTCCCTCTGGCACGGAGAGAGCGAGCCGCCGGAGACCTTCCTGAGCATCTATCAGCTCACCGGCAGCAACCGCATGATCCGGGCCGCTTCCGGAGGACGTTTCACCCTGCGGGAAGAGGGCGAGACCATCTACGCGGCCAGATTCTACGACATCGGCTGGGACTGCGGCCTGACCCAGGAGTCCCTGACCGACGCCTTCCGGCTGATCCAGACCGGCTGGTACAACTGAAACAGGGGGAAGGGAAATCATGAGAAAAATACTGGTGCTGGAGGATGAGGAGAACATCCGCAGCTTTGTGGTCATCAATCTGAAACGGGCCGGCTACACCACGGTGGAGGCCGGAACGGGCGAGGAGGCCCTTACCGCCCTGCGGGAGAATCCGGATGTGAAGGTGGCGCTGCTGGATATCATGCTGCCGGATATCGACGGTTTCGAGGTGTGCCGCCGCATCCGGGCCATGGACAGCAACATCGGCATCATCATGCTCACCGCCCGCACCCAGGAGATGGACAAGGTGACCGGTCTCATGACCGGGGCGGACGACTATGTGACGAAACCCTTCTCCCCGGCGGAGCTCACTGCCCGGGTGGATGCCCTGATCCGCCGTACCGGGGGAGGAGGCCGTCCTCTGGGCATGGACGAGATCAGCATTCCGCCCTTCCTGATGAACACCCGCAACCGCACGGTGGAGAAAAACGGGGAGCGGATCAAGCTGACCCAGGTGGAATTCAATCTCCTGCGCCTGTTCATGGAGAACCCCAACCGGGCTCTCTCCCGGGAGGAGATTCTCACCGCCGTCTGGGAGGACGAGTATTTCGGCGAGGTGAAGATCGTGGATGTGAACATCCGCCGTCTTCGCATCAAGATCGAGGACAATCCCCAGAAGCCCCAGTACATCACCACCGTCTGGGGATACGGTTACAAGTGGGGCGGCTGAGGGCCCCGGGGATCTGGGGCTGAAAGGAGGGAGAGGCGATGGCCAGATCCGGCCTGCTCCAGGACCGGGTGAAGATCCGGGGCATCCGCCGCCGCTGGCTGCTCAACAGCATCGGCACCGTGGCGCTGATGCTGGCGCTGGTGGTGGGTGCCTTCGCCGCCGCCCTCTGGAGCTACTACTACACCAGTACGTTTAACGATCTGGCAGACAAGGCCTCCTCCACCGCCTCCGGCTTCCGGGCATACACCAGTGCCCCTTATCTGGAGGCTGCCCGCCAGGCGGTGAACAGCTACGAGGAGAAGAGCACCCTGGAGCTGCAGTTTCTGGACACCTCCGGCGCGGTGGTGCTCTCCGGAAACGGCCTCACCACCGGCTCCACCCCCAACACTCAGGATATCCGGGACGCCCTGGGGGTTCAGATCACCAGCTCCTGGCACGGGCGGGATCCCTCCACCCGGGAGCGCATCGCCTGCGCCTCCAGCCCTGTGGTCTACCAGGGCCAGCTGGTGGGGGTGATCCGCTACGTCACCTCCCTGTCTGCCATTGACCGGCAGTTCGCCTTCGCCATGGTGATTGTGATGGTCATTGCCCTGATTGTCTTCTCCATGGTATACTTCTCCAACCTCTACTTTGTGCGCTCCATCGTGGAGCCCCTGGCGGGCATCACGGAGATCGCCCGCCTGATCGCCGACGGCAGCTACGGCGTGGAGATCGAAAAGCGCTACGATGACGAGATCGGCGACCTGACCGATACCATCAACAACATGTCCATGAAACTCAAGCAGTCGGAGAAGGCCCAGTCCGAGTTCATCTCCTCCGTCTCCCACGAGCTGCGCACCCCCCTGACCGCCATTGTGGGCTGGGGGGAGACCCTGCAGAGCGGCAAGCTGCGGGATGCCAAGGATGTGCGCAAGGGCCTGGACATCATAGTCTCCGAGGCCAGACGGCTGACCAACATGGTGGAGGAACTGCTGGAGTTCTCCCGGATTGAGGACGGCCGCTTCACCCTGTCGGTGGAACCGCTGGATCTGAAGGCGGAGCTGGAGGATGCCGTCTACACCTACCGGGAGTTTTTCCGCCAGGAGGGCATTGAGCTCACCTACCAGGACTGCGAGGAGGAGTCCATTCCCATCTCCGGGGACCCGGAGCGGCTGCGGCAGGTCTTCTGCAATCTGCTGGACAACGCCGCCAAGCACGGCGGCTCGGGCAAGCGCATTGACGTTGCCATCCGCCGGGAGATGAAAAACGGGGTGATTACCATCCGGGACTACGGCCCGGGCATCCCGGAGGAGGAGCTGCCCTACATCAAGAAGAAGTTCTACAAGGGAAGTTCCAAGGCCCGGGGTTCCGGCATCGGGCTGGCGGTGTGCGAGGAGATTGTCACCCGCCACGAGGGGACCCTGACCATCGGCAACGCGGAGGGGGGCGGCTGTCTCGTCACCCTGAGCCTGCCCATGGAGACCTGATTCCGGGGGAACCTCCCCCTCCGGATGTGCCGGAGACCTGCCGTGGGGCAGCTCCGGATTCTTTGATTTTTTAAGGAGCAGTCATGTCAGACAAACAAGCCAGAGCCCCCCGCACGTCGGGATTCAAGACCATGTGCGGCGGGCAGGCTCTCATTGAGGGCATCATGATGCGCGGGCCCAGAAAGCAGTCCATCGTCATCCGCAAGCCGGACGGGGAACTGGAGATCCAGGTGAAGGAGCTGAAGTTCCTCCGGGACCGCTTCCCGGTTCTGGGATTTCCCCTCATCCGGGGTGTGGTGAATTTCATCGACTCCATGTACAACGGCGTGAAGGCCCTCATGTTCTCCGCCCAGTTCATTCCGGAGGAGGACCAGGAGGATCCCACCCCCATGGAGGCCTGGCTGGACCGGAAGCTGGGCAGCGAAAAGATGGCCGGCGCGGTGATTACCCTGGCCATGTTTCTGGGCATCGGCATGGCCATTGTCCTCTTCTTTCTCCTGCCCACCCTGCTGGGCAGCGTGGTCACCCTGGTGACCGACTCCATGCTGGTGCGCAATGTGGCGGAGAGCCTTCTCAAGGTGGCCATCTTTGTGGTCTACCTGGCGCTGTGTTCCCGGATGGAGGAGATGAAGCGGGTCTTCTCCTACCACGGGGCGGAACACAAGACCATCTTCTGCTATGAGGCGGGACTGCCTCTGACGGTGGAGAACGTGAGGATCCAGCCCCGCCATCACCCCCGCTGCGGCACCAGCTTTCTCTTCATGGTCATTGCCATCTCCATTGTGGTCTCCAGCGTGGTGTTCTCCCTCTTTCCGGTGTACAATCCCATTCTCCGGTTCCTGGCCCATCTGGCCATGCTCCCCATCATTGTGGGGGTCAGCTACGAGTTCAACCGCTGGGCGGGCCGGCACGACGGGCTGCTGACCCGCATCATGACGGCCCCCGGCCTCTGGATGCAGAACTTCACCACCTTTGAGCCGGATGACTCCATGATCGAAGTGGGCATCCGGGCCCTGGAACTGGTTCTTCCCGAAGTGAAAGGCGAGGACGCCTGGTGATGACATACGCCGGCGTGCTGCGGGAGATGCGGGTACGTCTGGAGGAGGCGGGGGTGGAGGCCGCCTCCCTGGAGGCCCGGGAGATGCTCTGCTTCGCCTCCGGCCTCACCCGGGAACAGCTGTACCGGGACATGGCCCTGGACGTCTCCCCGGAGACATGCCGGCGGGTCCGGGAGGGGATGGAGCGGCGCCTTGCCGGAGAGCCGGTGGCCTACCTGATCGGGGAGTGGGACTTCTACGGACTGACCCTGACCGTCACCCCGGATGTGCTCATCCCCCGGCCGGACACGGAGCTTCTGGTGGAGCGGGCCCTGGAGGCAGTCCGGCAGAGGCCCCCCGCCCCCCGGGTTCTGGACCTGTGCACCGGCAGCGGCTGCGTGGGTCTGGCGGTGGCGTCCCGGGTGCCCGGCTGCCGGGTGCTGCTGGGGGACTGCTCCCTCCGGGCTCTGGCGGTGTGCGGCAGCAACATCCGCCGCTGCCATCTGGATGACCGGGCGGAGACAGCCGTTCTGGACGCCCTGGATCCCCCGGATCCCGGCCTGGGACACTTTGATGTGCTGACCTGCAACCCGCCCTATATTCCCACCGGGGAGCTGGCGGGGCTGGATCTCTCCGTGCGCGGTTACGAACCCCTCCTGGCCCTGGACGGGGGAGCGGACGGTCTGACCTTCTACCGCTCCATCCTGGCCCACTGGATCGCCCTGCTGAAGCCGGGAGGATGGCTGCTGCTGGAGATTGGCATAGGGCAGGCCGGCCGGGTGGAGGAGATGCTGGGGCGGAGGGGCCTCTCCCATATCCGCATCACCCCCGACAGCGGCGGGATCCCCCGGGTGGCAGAGGGACAGAAAAATTTTTCCCGGGAAAATGAGTAAAAGTGAGAAAAGTCCGAACAATGGGACTGTGGATCTGCTAGGATAGAACCCGTCCGTAAGGAAAGCCGCCTTCGCCCGGCGAAGGCCCACACGAAAAACAGGAGGATTACATATATGGCAGGCAAGAAAGCGGCAAGCGTTCCCACTCCGGCTCCGGCCGCCGACAAGGAGAAGGCTCTGGCCACGGCAATCGCGAAGATCGAGAAGCAGTACGGCAAGGGTTCCATCATGCGCATGGGCCAGAAGACCGACATTCAGGTGGAGGCCATCTCCACGGGCTCCATCTCCCTGGACTTTGCCCTGGGCATCGGCGGGGTTCCCAGGGGCCGCATCGTGGAGATCTACGGAGCGGAGTCCTCCGGCAAGACCACCCTGGCCCTGCACATCGTGGCGGAGGCCCAGAAGCTGGGAGGCGAGGTGGCCTACATCGACGCCGAGCACGCCATGGATCCCGACTACGCCAAGGCGCTGGGGGTGAACATCGACTCCATGCTCATCTCCCAGCCGGACGACGGGGAGCAGGGCCTGGAGATCTGCGAGGCGCTGGTCCGCTCCGGCGCGGTGGACGTGGTGGTGGTGGACTCGGTGGCTGCCCTGGTTCCCAAGGCGGAGATCGAGGGGGACATGGGAGACAGCCACGTGGGCCTGCTGGCCCGCCTTATGAGCCAGGCGCTGCGCAAGCTGGCCGGCGCCATCAGCCAGACC
>CAYXVN010000085.1:0-11337 GCA_964468565.1 uncultured Oscillospiraceae bacterium
ATTTCACAGAATCTTAACACTATTGTGCGCCTTTTGGAAACTGTCAATGTACCCCCATGGCGGTGCCCAACTGGAAGCTGCACAACATCATTGAGACCAGCGGTGCCGCGGTGGTCTGCGAGGAGATGTGCACCGGCACCCGGTACTTTGAGAACCTGGTGGACGAGTCAGGCACAACTCTGGACGAGCAGTTCATGAACCTGTCCCGGCGGTACCTGAAGACGAACTGCGCCTGCTTTACCCCCAACCCCGGCCGCATTGAGGACATCCTGCGTCTGGTGAAGGAGTACCATGTGGACGGCGTCATCGACTGCAGCCTGAAGTTCTGCTGCCTCTACGACACGGAGAAGTACTCCGTATCCCGGGCCCTGAAACAGGCCGGGGTCCCCGTGCTCAGTCTGGAGACGGATTACACGGATACGGACGCAGAACAGCTGCGCACCCGCATCGGGGCCTTCCTCGAGCTGCTCCATGAATGAATCCCGCCTGCGCTGGTACATCCTCTTCGCCAATTACGAGCAGGGCCTGGCCCTGCGGGATCTGCTTCTGGCGGACGGAGTGCCGAACCGCATCGCCCCGGCCCCCCGGGCCATCCAGGGTGAACTCTCCTGCGGGATGAGCCTGCTGCTGGAGCCGGAGAACCTGGAGGCGGCAAAGGCGTCCATCCGGAAGCACCAGGCCCCCTACCACAGCATCGTGCCCCTGGAAGATCAGATCCGCTCCCATCGGGACCGGTACTGCTGAGGGAAAAATCAGAACCCCGCCCGGAAATCCCACCGGAAGGTCCTCCGGGCGGGGCTTTGTGCTGCTCCGGATCCTCCGGCACAATGCGGCAGGCCCATAAGGCCGTGCCGGCAGAACGGGTGCGTTGCGCAACTGGGGGACGGGTTCCGGAGCCTGAGCGGGGCCGCCCTGCCCTCTGGTGGCAGGAGGCCTGGCGCCCTCCCGGTTCCGGAATCGGCACCCTGAAGAGAAGGGGGTCCCGCCTCAGCCGTGCCCTCTCAGCGGTTGATGGCCTCCAGGACCCGCTGGGCCCGACGCTGGGCCAGCAGAGCGCTCTGGGCCTCCTGGACGCTGACTTCGGCAAACCGCACCCGGTCCCCCGCCTTCAGCTGGGCCAGGAGACGGAAGTCCACGGTGATGACGTTGGCGATTTTGGCGTAGCCCCCGGTGGTCTGGCGGTCTGCCAGCATGAGGATGGGGGTTCCGGAGGAGGGGACCTGTATGGCGCCGAAGGCGATGCCGTCGGAGATGATGTCTGCGGATCCCCTGTGGGCGATGGAGGGTCCTGACAGGCGGCAGCCCATCCGGTCCGACTCCGGGGTGACGGTGTATACGGCGGACAGGAAGGTCTGCAGTCCCTCCTCTGTAAAGGCATCGTCCTGGGGTCCCAGGACTACCCGCAGCGCGGTCACCTCCCGGGGCCGGTACTCCGGGCTCAACACCCTGGCCTCCATGCGGGGCAGAACGGCTCTGGGACTGCGGAAGGGGATCACATCCCCCTTCTCCAGTTTCCGTCCCTGCCAGCCCCCCATCTTAGCCTTCAGGTAGGTGGAGCGGCTCCCCATGACGGAGGGCACGTCCAGCCCCCCGGCGAAGGCAATCCAGCAGCGGCATCCGGACCTGGGGGCGGTGAAGGAGAGAATCTGTCCCGCCCGGACGGATACCGCCCGGTAGAGGGGAAGGGGGGATCCGTCCAGGGCGGCACCCAGGTCTCCCCCGGTGACGGCGATGGCGGTGTCCCGGTCAAAGCGCACACGGGGGCCCATCAGGGTACACTCCAGAACCGCCTCCCCTTCCGGATTCCCCGCGAGAAGATTGGCCAGGGCGGCGGAGCGGGGGTCCATCACCCCGGAGACGGGAACTCCGAACTTCTGATAGCCGGTGCGGCCCAGGTCCTGAACGGTGGTGAGAAGGCCGGGGCTGAGAACTGTAAAGCTCATGATCTGCCCTCCTCTCTGGGCCAGCGTCTGCAGCGGTAGGTTCCCGCCGCCACCCGGGCGGCGATGGCGTGGTATTCTCTCCGGTCTATGGACCGGAAGCGGATGTACTTCCCGGCCTCCGGCAGGATGGGGGGCTCCCGCTCCGGGTCGTACATGCGCACGGGGGTGCGCCCGATCAGCTGCCAGCCCCCTGGAGAATCAATGGGATACACCCCGGTCTGGGTTCCGGCGATGCCTACGGAGCCGGCGGGGATCTTCACCCGGGGGGTCTCCAGGCGGGGGGTGGCGATGGCCTGGCTCATACCGCCCAGGTAGGTGAAGCCGGGGGTGAAGCCCAGCATGTAGATGAGATAGTCGGCGGAGGTGTGAATGCGGATGACCTCCCGGGGGGTCAGGTTGCTGTGCCGGGCCACAAAGTCCAGGTCCGGCCCCTCCTCCCCGCCGTAGAGCACCGGGATCTCCAGGACCTCACTGGGCGGGATGGGGATCTGATCCAGCCGGTCCAGCAGATCCCGGAGCCGGGCCACCAGGGGCTCACAGAGAATGGTTTCCGGGTCATAGTGGATCATCAGGGAGCGGTAGGTGGGGACGGTCTCCACAATTCCGGGAATGCTGCTCTGATCCAGGGCAATGCCGAAGGCCCGGACCCGGGCATTGATGGTTTCGCTGATTTCGTTGCCGAATTCCACGCTGAGGGCGGTATCTCCGGCCAGCAGAAATCTGACGTTTTGCATGAAAGGCTCCTTTCCGGCCGGAGCCGGCGAAACACGCCGGCTCCGGCATATGGGTGCAGGGGGGGAGATCAGGGGCGGAAGAGATTCTGGAGATTGGGCAGGGTGGTGACCGCCAGACAGGCGGCAAAGACCACCACGATCCAGCCCAGGATCTGCAGAGGGAGGGGATGACGGTAATTCTCCCCCACGATCTTCCGGTTCCGGCAGGCCAGCAGGATGCAGGCCAGGGAGATGGGAAGGATGAGGCCGTTGACGGCGCCCGCCAGGATGACCATCCCCTTGGCACCGCCCAGCAGGACCATGACCAGGGTGGAGAAGGCGATGAATCCCACGATGAACCAGCGCTCCTGCTCCAGGATGAAGGGGTGCAGCGTCTTCAGGAAGGACACCGAGGTGTAGGCGGCCCCCACCACCGAGGTGGTGCCGGCGGCGAAGAGGGCCAGGCCGAACAGCCGGTAGCCCAGATTCCCCGCCGCCAGCCGGAAGGCCTCAGCTGCAGGGTTGCCGGCGCCGGTGATGGCGGCGGCATGCTCCGCCACCACGGCTGTGCCGGAGGTGCAGACCCCCAGAACCGCCAGGAAGAGCAGCACCCGGACGGTGCCGGAGACGGCAACTCCGGTGAGCACGCTGCTGCGGAACCGGGAGACGTCCCCCGCTCCCCCGTAGCCCGCATCCAGCAGCCGGTGGGCGCCGGAGAACATGATGTATCCGCCGCAGGAGCCCCCCAGCAGGGTGAGCATGGGGGCGATGAGGGCTGTGGGGTTCTCCGGGGTGAAGATGCGCATTACCGCCGTTCCCACAGGGGGCCGGGTGGTGATGCACACCGTCAGGATGACCAGCAGGATCACGGCCCCCAGCACCTGGGCCACCCGGTCCATGATGGCCTTTCCGCTTCGGGAGAGAAAGATGCAGATGGCCAGGGCCCCCGCCAGTACGCAGCCCGGCTTCTCGGGGATGCCGGCCAGGGCGTTGAGACCCAGGGCCACGCCCCCCACGTTCCCGATGTTGAAGGCCAGACCCCCCAGGGCCACCAGGACGGCCAGAAAGACCCCCAGGCCGGGCAGCACCCGGTTGGCCACCTCCTGGCCCCGCAGACCGGATACTCCCAGGACGGACCAGACGTTGACCTGGGCCACCAGGTCCATGAAAATGACGCAGACAATGACGAAGGCGAAGGACGCCAGATACTGGGCGGTGAACTGGGACGTCTGGGTGAGAAATCCCGGCCCGATGGCGGAAGTGGCCATCAGGAAGGCGGCCCCCAGGAGAACGGACAGGTTCCGGGAGCCGGACTGGTCAGCACGGTGCATGAAAGTACCTCCTTGATGTGGGACCGGGGGGCATCAGACGAGCTGCGCCAGCGGCGTGATGATCACCCCCTCCGCCTCCAGGGCGGCGCGGATGGTGCGGACAAACTCCACGGCAGAGGGATTGTCCCCGTGGACGCAGATGGAGTCTGCCGTAATGGAGACCTCCTCGCCGTTGATGGCAGTGACCATGCCCTCCTTCACCATGCGGATGCTCCGCTGAATGGCAGTGTCCCGGTCATGAATCACGGCACCGGGCAGGCTCCTGGGCACCAGAGAGCCGTCCCACAGGTAGGCCCGGTCGGCAAAGACCTCACTGGCCACCCGCAGGCCGGCCTTCCGTCCCGCCGTCAGCAGGGCACTGCCCGACGGACCCAGGAGGATCACCTGGGGATCCACCTCCTGAATCGCCTGGACGATGGCCTCCGCCAGGGCGGGATCCTTCGCCGCCATGTTGTAGAGGGCCCCGTGGGGCTTGCAGTGCTGCAGGGGGACGCCGTGGGCGGTGGTAAAGGCCTTCAGGGCCCCCAGCTGATACTGAACATAGGCCCTGACCTCCTCCGGGGTGCAGGCCATGTTGCGCCGTCCGAACCCCATCCGGTCCGGGAAGCCCGGGTGGGCTCCCACCGCCACACCGGCTGCCTTTGCCGCAGCCACCGTGCGGTCCATGACCAGGGGGTCTCCGGCGTGATAGCCGCAGGCGATGTTGGCGGAAGACACATGGACGATGACTTCCTCGTCCAGACCGATCGTGTAGGCGCCAAAGCTCTCGCCAAGGTCGCTGTTCAGATCAACGTGGTACAACAAGAAAATTCCTCCCTTAAGGTAATGCTGGCCCGAATGAAGAGGCCGCTCATACTTTCAGCAAGTTTCGTGCCTGTTTGCAGATTTCAGGGAAAAAAGAATGAAACTGCAGAATCCGCCCTGAGAAGGAGGGTTTTCTGCAGTTTCTCCACAGGTTTTCAGGGCCTGGAAGGTGCGGTTTGCCACGATGGTGCGAAATCGCACCGGAAAACCGTTCAGAGTCGCACACTGAGGCGCTCCAGGAGCCTGCGAAGGGCGAAGCGGGTGCAGCCCAGCAGCGCCGCTGCCCGGGTCTGATTGCCATCGGTGAGTTCCAGCGCCTGGCAGATGTAGAGGCGCTGGAGGGCCTCCGTCTCCGCCCGCAGGTCGATGCCTCCCTGGTGCAGATCCCGGAGGGGGAACCGGGGAGAAGAGGGGGCGGCCCGGACCGGCGCCGGCGGCAGGGACCGGGCATCCCCGGTGAGAATGCTTCCCCGGCAGGAGAGGACGCAGCGCTCCATGACGTTTCGCAGTTCCCGCACGTTGCCTCTCCAGGGGCAGGAGACCAGGGCGTCCAGGAAGTCGGGATGAATGCCCTCAAGATGCCGGCCGAATTTCCGGCTGAAGTGCTCCATGTAGTACTGGCAGAGGAGAGGGATGTCCTCCGGCCGCTCCCGCAGGGGCGGGATGCGGATCTGGATCACGTTGAGCCGGTAGTACAGGTCCTCCCGGAAGGTGCCCCGGCTCACCTCCTCCTCCAGGTTGCGGTTGGTGGCGGCCACGATGCGCACGTTCACCCGGATTTCCCGCACGCCGCCCACCCGCCGGAAGGTGCGGTCCTCCAGGAAGGAGAGCAGCTTGGCCTGCATGATGAGGGGCAGTTCTCCCAGCTCGTCCAGAAAGGCGGTACCGCCGTGAGCCAGTTCCATCAGCCCCCGCTTGACGGTGGCGGCGCCGGTGAAGGCCCCCTTCTCATAGCCGAAGAATTCGCTCTCCAGGAGAGTGTCCGGGATGGCCCCGCAGTTGATCTTGATAAGAGGTCTGTCCCGCCTGGAACTGCTGCGGTGGAGGGCGTTGACCACCACTTCCTTTCCGGTGCCGGTCTCCCCGCAGATGAGCAGATTCACGCTGTCGTAGTCTGCCACGTCCTGGATCTGCTGCCGGATGGACTCCATGGCCGGACTGACCCCGATAAGCGGCCATTTCATCCCCGGATCCGGCTCCGGACCGGAGCAGCTGGTGAGGCGCTCCATCTCCCGGCGGATGACACCATCCAGCTTCTCCAGATGGACGGGTTTGGGCAGGTAGTCGCAGAAGCCCCGCTTAATGGCCTCCACCGCCTGGGGGATGGTGCCGCAGGCGGCCATGAGAATGAGCTGCATGTCCTCATCCAGGGCGTGAAACCCGTCGACGGCCTCCGGCCTCTCCAGGACGCCCAGGCAGCTGTCCATCAGGACCACTGCCGGACGGAAGGATCTGGCCAGGGACAGGCCCTCCGCCAGGGAAGAAGCGGTCCGGACCTGATAACCCAGATCCGAGAGGCCGTTCCTCAGGTGCGTGCGCAGACGGAGTGCGCTGTCTACCACTAGAATTCTGTAGCCCAAACGAGTTTCCTCCTGTTTTTTGAATGGCCCGGTGCGCTGCGGTGCTCCGGGTGGTGCTGCCCCCCCGGGAGACCGGGGACTCCTGGGGGCGCCTGTGTCAGACTGTGCCGCTGTCGGCCCAGGGGGTGACGGCCTGGGGAGAGGGACAGAGGGGGACAGGATTTCGGACGGGGTGGCCTCCGGGACAGGGGAGGGCGGACCGGGTGCCGGCGTTCCCGGCAGAGAGAGGGATCCCGGTAGGGGTATTTCCCCGGGGGACCGCCGGCAGAACAGTTCTGCGGCACGGGTGCCGGTCCCCTGGGACAGCGCCTCTCCCCCCACTCCGGGAGAACCGCCGCAACTGTCTCCCCTTCCCTTCCGGGGACGGACGTCCCCCATTCTGCCGGAGGGCAAAGCCTTTGTCAGATCTGTGTCGAAACGGCACGGCCCAACTTCTCCCGGACACAGTGGGGCACCGGCGGAAAGGGCATTGCCCGCTCCCCTTCTTGCAGGGCAGGTGCCCACGGTGTACAATGGAGGTCTGTGATCAAGGGAGGGGGACATCCCCTCCGGGAGGAGGACAGATCCATGGAACACGATTCCCTCTTCATCCGGGTTGCCCGCCCCGATGACGCCGGGGAACTGCGGGACATATACGCACCCTATGTGGAGTGTACCGCCATTTCCTTTGAGTATGAAGTGCCGGGGGTGGAGGAGTTTCGAAGGCGCCTGGAGCACACCCTGGCGTGCTACCCCTTTCTGGTGGCAGAGGACCAGGGCGCCGTTCTGGGTTATGCCAACGCCAAGACCTTCATTCCCCGGGCCGCCTACGACTGGTCTGCGGAGGTGACCATCTACCTCCGGGGGGACTGCCGCCGCCGGGGCATCGGGGGAAGGCTCTACCGGGCCCTGGAGGACATCACCCGGGCCCAGAACATCCGCAACCTCAATGCCTGCATCGGCTGGAAGGACAGGGAGGATCCCTACATCACCCACAACAGCGTGGAGTTCCACGCCCACATGGGCTATCAGCTGGTGGGGACCTTTCACCACAGCGGCTGCAAGTTCGGCCGCTGGTACGACATGGTGTGGATGGAGAAACTGATCGGCGACCACAGTTCCCCTCCGGATCCCCTGATCCCCTTTCCCCGGCTCTCCAGGGAATGTGTGGAGCGGATGGGCGTCAGGTGGGACAGGCAGGATCTTATTCCCGGAGGTTCCCCGGGGCGGCAGGGGGAAGGCGGCACAGCGTGAGACAGGAGACCGGCAGACACTGTTCCCGGGAGGGGAGTCTGCCGGTCTTCGTTGCGTTTTCGGGGAAAGGAATCCCGCTGGGGAGGAGTGTCAGCGCCGCTTTTTCCGGTGCTTCTTCCGGCCCTGACCGGTCTTCCTGCCGGCGGGGGCCTGGCGCCTGTCCCCTTCGTCCCAAATTCCGGGAGCAGGGAAGCTCCTTCCGCTCTGACGGGAATGGGCTCCCGGTTCCCCAGGTGGAAGCAGAAGGTCACCTCTCCAAGGGGCATCCGGGCGAAGAGAGCCCGGGCCCGGAGGATCAGGGCATCCAGATCCCAGGGGATCACATCGACATAGTGGTGACCCGTTCCCCGGGCAAAGCCCGGCGGAGTGACAATGTCCCTTCCCAAGTCCTGAATGGCCCCCTCCGCCCAGATGCACACCGGCCCGATCTCCTCCGCATCCATTCCCGCCAGGGAGAACCGGAAGAAACCGGAGCGGATTCCATACCGGTCCCAGAGGGAGAAGCCCAGGCTGTTCCCCTGCAGGTCCGGGTCCAGCAGTTCCGGAATGCGGGCGGTCAGGGAGATGGTACCGTCCCGCAGGTGGAACACATCCCCGGTTTTCGGGGTCAGGGTCAGGGTAGGGATGTCCCGGTTCATGTACGCCCGGACGGTGTCATACAGCACAATGCCGCCTCCGCGCAGCGCCTGGGGTACCTGACTCAGATCCATTGCCGGTTCCGGGAGGGGCTGCTCCGGCACCGCGATGTTACGGATGGCGGTGGAGATCAGAAGTGCTCCCAGGTATGTGGCGGCAATCCGGATGAGCTGATCGCCGGAAACCTGGGCGTACATGCCCTGGGAGGGGCGGCACAGCAGCAGATCCCCCCAGTCCGTCCCCCGCATTCTGCACCCGGACCGGAATCCGGTGCGCAAGGGCCGGGAGGTGGCGGGTCCGGAGGGCCCATGTTCATGGGGTACTGCGGCTGTCTCACCGGCGCCGCTTTCCCTTTTTCTTCCCTCCCTTCCGGTGTCCCCCGGAGCGGGCTGCGGGGACACTCTCCCCGGTCAGGTCCAGGGGGATGGGGTCCTCCAGGCTGTCGTAGTACTGAAACCAGACCCGGGTCAGCGGGGTGGAGCGGAAGGAGAGGGAGGTGTAGGCCAGCAGACAGGGGCAGTCCCAGGCGATCACATCGACGTAGAACAGGGTGGTGCCCCGGGCGGTTCCCAGAATGGTGACCACGTCCCTGCCGGCACCCCAGATGGCCTCCTGCACCCGGGTGCAGAAGACATCCCGGTCCTCCTCCCCGGGTACGTCCCCCAGAGGGAAGAAGAAAAAGCCGCAGCGGATGCCGCCGGATTTCCATACGGGGGCGGAGAAGGCCTTTCCCTGGAGGTAGCTGTCAATGAGAACCGGCATGCGGGAGGACTGGGTGAGGATGTCGCTGCGAAGGCCGGCCACCGCCGGACCCTCTCTGGCGGGGGTTCTGACCTCCGGCGGGACTTCCCGCTGGAAAAACGCCTCATCCGGTTCATACAAGGGAACGCCCAGAAGCTTCAGCCGGTCCGGAACCTGTTCCATGGGAATGCCGTTTCCGTCAGGAGGGGTGGTCACTATCTCCAGGTGGCGGAGGCTGGTGCAGCAGATGAAGCCGCCCACGCCGCTGAAAATGGCGGTGTACATGGCCAGTGCGTACTGATCCATGTCCATTGCACCGATGCGATTCAGATGGCGCACCAGCTTGGGACAGGCCGCCACCAGGTCCGCCCTGACATCCGGCTCCGGACTCTTCTGAATCCAGGCGAGAAAATCGTCAGGTCTGATGGAGGAGAAGAGCCCGGTGCGCAGGGGTGTGATTCCGGGGATGGCCCCATTGGAAAAAATCCAGTAGTCTAAGACTTCCTCGGGGCAGGAATGCATCATCTGGTTGATGGCGTAGAGATGCGGAAGGTCGATGGGCAGGAAGTTGACACCCACTCTGCCATCAACCATATAGAGACCGGTGACGGCGACGTCTTCCACGGCATCCTGGAAGATGTCGGTGAGATCCAGGACGATCTCCTGGTATTGTGCGGGGGCAAGCCTGTAGCAGTCCTCCCCCACCCGGCGGCGCAGGGACTCCTCCTGTTTCAGGAAGCTGTCCCAGGTCCGGATGACCCGGCGACGGAAACCCCCGGGGGCGGGAAGCCGGGGCCGGATGGCCTGAGCGTCACAGAAGGCCTTCAGGGAGGGGAGAAACCACAGGTCCGGAGTCAGGACATCTGCCTGCTCCAGGGCGGTGCGGGCCTCCGGCAGACGTTTTTCCCTCAGGCAGCAGATGGCCTTCAGGACGAAGTACTCTCCGCTGGAGCGGCTCTCCTCCCCGCCCTCCCAGCGGTGCAGGATCTGCTCCGCCTGTTCCATGGCGGCGCTGTCACCCCAGGCCAGGGCCCGCAGCACCAGGGCCTTTGCCTGAAAAAGGGCCAGGGGGAAGGTCCACTGCTCCGGGGGAAGCTGCCGGATTGCGCTCAGAATCTCGACGCTGTCCATGTCGTTGCGGATCCAGCGGGCAATCTCCTCCGGGGAGCGGACAGGTTCCGGTTCCGGCTCCGGCTGCCCCTCCCAGGGGAGGGGCCGGGAGGGGTCCTTCCTCCAGACGGGGATGGGACCGGCAGCGGGGTAGAATGGATGAAAGCAGACCCAGTCCACCACGCCCCCGGAGAAGAAAGACCGGACGGCCTTCAGGGTGGCCTCCGGATCCCAGGCCAGCACATCGATATAGGCGTACTCCCGGCCCAGGGCAACGCAGAGGATCTGCACCGCCTCCACACCGGCGTCCTCCACCCCCTTTTCCGCCGCGCGGCAGAAGGCCATCATCTCCCCCTGGTCCCCCTTATGGTACTCCTCAAGGCTCTGAACGGGGAAGAAGAAAAAGCCGGCGGTGATTCCCTGGGAATGCCACACGTCCAGCCGGCGGAAGGTCTCCCCCCGGGCAAAGGCCTCCCCCGGATCCGGGAAACAGCCGGTGGCGAGGTAGACATCGGTGCGCAGTCCTGCCTGGGCGGTGGACTCCTCCAGCGGGGTGTAGTGGCGGGTGATCCTCCGGCTCACATAATCCTCCCCGGTGCGCCACACCGTACAGCCCATCCGGGACAGGGTGTCCAACACGTTCTTCAGCGCAATCCAGCTTCCCCCGTCGTCCTCCTCCGCCACCACAACCTCCCGCACCAGAGTCAGAAAGGGAATCTCTCCCATGGCGGAGCGGACTATCTGGATGAGGGCGTTCCGGGTCTCCTCCGGCATGCTGGCAAGCAGAGGCAGGGCCGCCCGGCAGAACAGCCGCAGGCATACGGTTCCCTCTTCCAGCTGCTCCACCCGGACCCGGACCTGGGTTTCGCTCAGGCGTGTGTTCCCCACCGGGACGTGAATGGACATGGGATCGGCTCCCGCTACCGGCATCCAGTCCCAGCGCACCTCCTCCGGCGCGCCGCGGCAGAGACTTTCCAGGGCAAAGATGTCTTCCAGATAGGATTTCACCCGAAAGGTAAGCTGAAAGCGGCCCTGGGACGTGCCCTGGTACTGCGTGTGGACCTCGTACAATGCATCCACGAAGGGAGAGATGATGTAGGGGCTATCCGAACTGCCTCTGGAGAGGGTCTTCAGGAGCTGCGACTGCACTCTGGAAAATTCCTTCCAGGCATCTGCCACCCGCTGGCGGAAGGGTTCATTGACAGTTTCCGAAAGGCGCACAACAGTATTAAGATTCTGTGATATA
>CAYXVN010000086.1:0-10833 GCA_964468565.1 uncultured Oscillospiraceae bacterium
CCACCGGCTGCTTCATCCGGTCCTCCAGTCCCATCTCCAGCATGGCCAGCTGGTCCCGGAAGCGTCTGCGGTCCTTTCCCGTCATGTGGGAGAACCAGCCCCCGCTGCCGGCGGCCAGGGCCAGGTTCTCCTCAATGGTCATGCCGGGGGCGCTGCCCCGCATGGGGTCCTGGTACAGCCGCCCGATGGTCCGGGCCCTCTTGTGCTCCGGCAGGAAGGTGATGTCCTTTCCCTCCAGCACAATGGAGCCGGTGTCCGTGAGAAATTCCCCGCAGATGGCGTTGAAGAGGGTGGACTTTCCCGCCCCGTTGGAGCCGATGATGGTGACAAATTCCCCGGGATCCAGGTGCAGGCTCACATCCGTGAGAGCCTGCTTCTCGTTCACGGTACCCGGGTTGAAGGTCTTGGAGATATGGGAGATGGTCAGCATCTCACGAACCCCCTTTCGCGGCCTGGAGACGGCGGGAGAGCACCGGCCACTGCTCTTTCAGGTAGGGGATGGCCAGGGCCAGAATCACGATGACGGAGGACACCAGCTTCAGCATGAAGGCCGGCATGTCCAGCCGCAGGGCAATGGCGTACACCAGGCGGAAGATGAAGGCGCCCACCACCATGCCGGAAGCCCGGAAGGCGATGCCGCCCCGGCCCATGACGGTGGACCCGATGAGCAGGGAGGCCAGGGCGATGGTGACCACGCCCTGCCCGATGTTCACGTCCATGGACTTCTGCATCTGGCCCAGCAGACAGCCGGAGAGGCCGGTGAAGGCGTTGGCCACGCACAGCCCCACGGTGGTGGTGAAGGCGGGGTTGATGGAGGAGGAGCGGACCATGTCCGGGTTGTCCCCGGTGGCCCGGATGGCCAGTCCCAGCCGGGTGTTGAGGAAGAGGGTCAGGAAGGCAATGACCAGCACGGCGGCCACTCCGGTGACCAGCACGCTGGAGAGGCTGGCCAGAGGGGTGTCCTTCAGCAGATCCTTGGCCCAGACAAAGACGGTGGGGGTCTTGATCATGTTGATCTGGGCGGACCCCCCCAGCACCCAGACGTTGACGGAGTAAAGTCCCGTGTTGACGATAATGCCCGCCAGCAGGCTGTTGATGCCCAGCCTGGTCTGAAGCACGGCGGTGACAAAGCCGGAGCAGATTCCCGCCAGCATGGCAGCGGGGATGGAGAGAATGGGGTGGCCGGCGGTTGCCACCACCGCGCCCACGGCGGCCCCCAGGGTGAAGCAGCCGTCCGTGGACAGATCACACACGTTCAGCATGGAGTAGCTCAGGAACAGAGCCAGCACCATCAGGGAGTAGACCAGCCCCAGTTCCAGGGCGGTCTGGACAACATCGAGCATGGCAGGTCCTCCTTAAATCTGAAAGGGGATGGGGGATTCTCTCCCCCATCCCCGGGACGGTCGGGCGGATGGTGCGCTCCGGCTCAGCCCTCAAACTCCTCGGCGGTGGTGATCTCCTTCAGCTGGGAGCACAGAGGTTCAAAGGCGGTTTTGATCTCCTCGAAGTTCAGACCCAGGCCCTCGCAGGTCTCGGTGTTGACCGTGGCGATGCCGTTTTCAAAGGTCTTGACCGGTGTGGTGGCGGGATCCGCCCCGTCCACCAGAATGGAGGCGATCATGTTGGCGGTCTCCTTGCCCAGGTTGGCATAGTCCACGCCGTAGCCGCAGAAGGCACCGTTGAGAGCGAAGGAGTCGGCGCCGCCGTAGTGGGGAATGCCGGCCTCGATCAGGGTCTCATAGATGGAGAGCTCGGCGGTCATGATGGAGTTGTCCGAGGGGGTGAACACGGCATCCACGCCGTCGGCCACCAGGGAGTCCACCGCCAGACGGATCTCGTCCACGGTGTTGCCGTTGTACTCCTTATAGGCCACGCCCTTGCTGTCCAGGTACTCCTTGGCCTCCGCAATGGCGGTGGTGGAGGAGCTCTGCCCCAGGTCATAGAGCAGCCCGATGCTGTCCGCATCCGGGTCCGCGGCAAAGATCAGGTCCATGATGGCCCCGGTATCCAGGTAGTCCGAGGTGCCTGTGATGTTGCCCCCAGGGGCCTCCATGGACTCCACCAGGGCGGTATCCGCGCCGGTGGGATCCGAGACGGCGGAGAAGACCACGGGGATCTGGCTGTCCTCCGTGGCGGCCTGCATGGCCATGGCCACCGGAGTGGCGATGCCCACCATCAGGTCCACGCCCTCGGAGAGGTAGTCGGAGATGATCTGGTTCATGACGGCGCTGTCCCCGTTGGGGTTCTGGGTCTCCACCTTGAAGGTGACCCCCTTCTCGCTGCCCAGGGTCTCCAGCTGGCTCTCAATGTTGGCCACGATCTGGTTCAGAGAGGCGTCATCCACATAGTTGCAGATGCCCACGGTGTACTCCTCCCCGGAGGCGGAAGAGGAGCCGCCGGAGCTGGAACCGGAACTGCTGCTGCTGCCGGAAGAGGCGGAGCTGCTGGTGCCGGCGGAGCTGCCGGAACCGGAACCGGAGCCGGAGCCGCTGCTGCCGGTGCCTCCGGAGGAGCTTCCTCCGCCCCCGCCGCAGGCGGCCAGGGACAGGGCCATGGCCGCGGCCAGAGCGGCGGCCAGAATCTTACGGACTGTGCGTTTCATTTCTGATTTCCTCCCGATTTTCTGAAATTCAGGCGGCAGATGCCGAAACCGCGCCACCGGTTCCGGGTTTGTTGGAGCGGGGCCGGGAGACCATAAAAAAATGGCCCCTCATCCCCATGGGACAAGAGCCACTCTCCTGCGATACCACCCAAATTGACGCTTCCCCCGGGGAAGACGTCCGCTCGCTTCACGCGCCATCACGCGTGCCCGATGGATAACGGGTGGGTTCCCGTCGGCACCTACCTGGCAGATTCTGCCCGTTCAGGCCGCCCTCAAAAGTCCATTCCCTGGCTGCGCCCCGCTCCGCTTCCACCCTCCGGAGCTCTCTGCAGGTTTGCCGGCCAGATACTACTCTTTCTCACAGGTTTGACGCTGTTGGATTTTGCCCCATTATAATCGCCCGCTCTGGGCCTGTCAACCCCAGGGGAAAAAATTTTTTTGGCGCTTTGGCATCCGGCAGCCGCCTCTCCCCCGGGTCCCCGGGCCGGAGCGGCTTTTTTTCTCTTGCCAGCGGGGGGAAAAGGGACTATAATATCCCTGTTGTGACGGACCGGACAAGGCAGACCCCCGGCTGGGGCTGCGAATCCCGGTCCCCGGAGGAGCGTTATGGTCAAAGCGATCGTAGGGGCCAACTGGGGAGACGAGGGCAAGGGCAAGATCACGGACATGCTGGCCGAGCAGTCCGATGTGGTGGTCCGCTTTCAGGGAGGAGCCAACGCGGGACACACCATCATCAACGACTACGGCCGCTTCGCTCTGCACATCCTCCCCTCCGGCATCTTCTGTCCCCACGTCACCAACGTCATCGGCAACGGGGTGGCCCTGGACGCCTGGAAGCTGGAGAAGGAGCTTCAGGAGGTCACCGGCCGGGGGGTCCCCGCGCCCCGCCTGATCATCTCGGAGCGGGCCCAGCTTCTGATGCCCTACCACATCCTCCAGGACGGATACGAGGAGGAGCGGCTGGGGGGCAGGGCCTTCGGCTCCACCAAAAGCGGCATCGCCCCCTTCTACTCGGACAAATACGCCAAAACCGGCATTCAGGTCTGCGATCTCTTTGAGGAGCAGCGGCTCCACGAGCGGCTGCAGCGGGCGGTGGAGCTGAAAAACGTCCTCTTCCGCCACCTCTATCACCGGCCCCCTCTGGATCTGGAGGAGCTGTACCGGCAGCTGCTCTCCCTGCGGGGAACTCTGGAGCCCTACGTGGGGGATGCGGTCTCCTTCCTCCATGGCGCCCTGCAGCAGGGAAAGACCGTGCTGCTGGAGGGGCAGCTGGGTTCTCTGAAAGACCCGGACCTGGGCATCTTCCCCTTCACCACCTCCTCCCACACCCTGGCGGGATTCGGCTGCGTGGGGGCCCCGGTGCCTCCCACCGCCATTGAGGATGTGATTGCCGTCACCAAGGCCTACTCCTCCGACGTGGGCTCCAGCGCCGAACCCTTCATCAGCGAGGTGACGGGAGAGGCGGGAGATGAGCTGCGCCGCCGGGGCGGAGACCAGGGGGAGTTCGGCGCCACCACCGGACGGCCCCGCCGGGTGGGCTGGTTTGACACCGTGGCCACCCGCTACGGCTGCATGGTCCAGGGGGCCACCCAGGTGGCCCTCACCTGTCTGGATGTGCTGGGCTATCTGGAGGAGATCCCCGTCTGCACCGGCTATGAGATCCGGGGAGAGGTGACGGACATCTTCCCCACTACTCCGGCTCTCCTGGAGGCAAAACCCGTCTTCACCCTCCTGCCGGGCTGGAAGCAGGACATCCGGGGCTGCCGGGACTACGACGCCCTGCCGGAGAATGCCCGGAGCTATGTGGACTTTCTGGAAGCGCACATCGGGGTGCCCATCACCCTGGTGTCCACCGGGCCCCAGCGCCACGAGATCACCCGCCGGGTTCCCCGCATCTGAGACAGGGGCGGCCTCCCGGACCTTCGGAAGGAGAGTGCCATGAAGAAATTTCTCTGCGCCGCACTGGCCCTGGTGACCGCCCTCTCCCTGGCGGTCATGCCCGCAGATGCCCTCACCGTGGATCAGGCCCGGGATCTGCTGGACCAGTTCTACGTGGACCCCATCCCCCAGGAGATCCTGCATCTGGATTCCGTGGATGAGATTCTCTCCGCCCTGGGGGATCCCTACACCGTGTACATGTCCGAATCCCAGTACCAGGCCTTCCTGGACTTCGTCAACGGGGACGTGGTGGTGGGCATCGGGGTGTCTCTGGAGACCGCCTTTGAGGACGGCTACCGGATCCTCTCCGTCCTGGCCGACTCCCCCGCCCTGGCCGCCGGCATTGAGCCCGGGGACCGGGTGGTGGCGGTGAACGGCGTTACCCTCACCCCCGGCATGGACGTGCAGGCGGCCATGGCCGGAGAGGAGGGCACTGAGGTCACCGTCACCCTGGTGCGCAGGGCCACCGGCCTGCGCCAGGACCTGACCATGAAGCGCTCCACCGTGCCCATCCCCATCGTCACCTACGACCAGCTGGGCAACGTGGGCTACATCGACTGCACCAGCTTCGGAGATACCACCGTGGAGACCATGGAAAACGCCCTGCGGGAGCTGGACGCCTCCGTGGATGTGTGGCTGCTGGACCTGCGCAGCAACCCGGGGGGCACCGTGGCGGCGGCCACCGGCGCCTCCGGCCTCTTCGTGGGGGGCAACCTGACCATGATCTATCTGCGGGATGCCAGCGGTCACTACCAGTACCACTACACCACCGCCATCTGTCCCGACCTGACGGACAAGCCCCTGCTGGTGCTCACCAGTGAGTTCTCCGCCAGCGGCGCCGAGATGTTTGCCGGAGATGCCCGGGACTACGGCTTCGGCATCGGGATCGGGCAGCGCACCTTCGGCAAGGGCACCGCCCAGACCGTGCTGGAGCAGGGCAACGTCCCCGATGTCTTCCACGGCGATGCCCTGAAGGTGACCACCGACCGCTTCTTCTCCGCCAGCGGCACCACCAACCACGTGGTGGGGGTCCTGCCCACCCTGCTCATCTCCGCGGACAACACCACCCAGGCCGCCATGCTGCTCACCGCCCCGGCGCCGGACAGCCCCACCGGCCATGTCCGCCTCACCCTGGGCAGCTTCACCTTCTACATCGACCTGCGGCAGGCCACCCGGGAGGAGAACCTGGCCGCCTTCACCGAACTTCTGGAGGCCATCCCTCCGGCGGTGAAACTGACCTGGGGCACAGAGCGCACCTGGGAGGACTGCCCCCAGCTCACCGCCCAGGACCTGGCCGCCCGGCTGGGCCTCCCCTACCGCTCCCGCTGCCCCTTCCCCGACCTGGAGGGGGTGCCCCAGGCCGACAAGATCCGCACCCTGGCGGTCTACGGCCTGCTCAGCGGCACGGATGAGGGCACCTTCCAGCCCGATGCCCCCGTGACCCGGGCCCAGTTCTGCCAGATGCTGGCCAACGCCATGGACATGCCCGCCTCGGAGGGGGGCACGCCCTTCTCCGACGTCTCCCCTGACGCCTGGTACGCCGGGGCGGTAAGCGCCATGTACAGCCGGGGCTTCATCAGCGGCTGCGGGGACGGCACCTTCCGCCCGGACGCCCCCGTCACCGGCCAGGAGGCGGTGCGGGTTCTGGCCTCCGCCGCCGCCTGGCTCAGCATGGACGGCTTCGAACTGGCCGGGGAGGAGATGCCTGAGGGCGAGCGCTCCATCTACGCCATCTACTCCCCCTGGGCCCAGCCCTACGCCAGGATCCTCACCCACATGGGCATGAAGATCGGGCTGGACCATCCCGCCGAAAACGCCAGCCGGGCGGTCTCCGCCGGTCTCATCTACGACCTGATGGAGGTCACCGGCCTGTTCTGGGGCGATTTCTGATCATCGGTACGGGCCGGAAGGGGGTTCTCTGCCCCTTCCGGTCCGCTTTCCCACCTGACGTTTCCCCTTCGGGGCAACCATAATTTTTCCGTTTTGAAAGGATCTGACGAGTGTCATGACCAAGGTTGATATCATCTCCGGATTTCTGGGCGCCGGCAAGACCACCCTCATCAAGAAGCTTCTCCAGGAGGTTTTCCAGGGTGAGCAGGTCGTTCTCATTGAGAACGAGTTCGGCGAGATCGGCATCGACGGCGGCTTTCTCAGGGACGCCGGGGTGCAGATCACCGAGATGAACTCCGGCTGTATCTGCTGCTCCCTGGTGGGAGACTTCGGCGAGGCCCTCAAGAAGGTGCTCTCTGATTTTGCCCCCGACCGCATTGTCATCGAGCCCTCCGGCGTAGGCAAGCTCTCCGACGTCGTCGCCGCCGTGGAGCGGGTGGGAAAGGAGGCCCCGGAACTCCATCTGAACAGCTTCGTCACCGTGGTGGATGCCACCAAGGCCCGCATCTACATGAAGAACTTCGGCGAGTTCTTCAACGACCAGGTGGAGCACGCCTCCGCCATTCTCCTCTCCCGCACCCAGTCCGTCAGCCAGAAGAAGCTGGAGGCCGCCGTGGCCCTGCTGCGGGAGAAGAACCCCCAGGCCGCCATTCTCACCACCCCCTGGGACGAGCTCTCCGGGGAGGTCATCCTCTCCGCCATGGAGGGGGGCCAGGACCTGGCCGCCCAGCTGATGGCGGAGATCGAGGCCACCCACCAGGGGGACGACGGGCACAATCACCACCACCACCATCACCACCATCATGACCACGCCCACCACCACGACCATGAGGATCACGATGAGGAGCATGAGCATCATCATCACGACCACGATCACGATGAGGACGAAGACGAGGATGAGGACGACCACGATGCCGATGAGATCTTCATCTCCTGGGGTCAGGAGACCGCCCGCAAATACACCGAGGAGGAACTGCAGGACATCCTCTCCGAGCTGTCCATGGGCCTGAGCCAGGGCACCGTGCTCCGGGCCAAGGGCATGGTCCCCTGCGCGGACGGAGGCGCCTGGCTCCACTTCGATCTGGTGCCCGGGGAGTACGAGGTCCGCCGGGGCAGCGCGGACTACACCGGCCGCCTGTGCGTCATCGGGTCCGAGCTGAACGAGGAGGAGCTGGAACACCTCTTCCTTCTGGCCTGACGAGGTAGCCCCATGGACAACACGGATATGGATCCCCGCACCCCGGTCTATCTGATCACCGGCTTTCTGGACAGCGGCAAGACCACCATGCTCATCGACACCCTCAGCATGGACTACTTCAACGATGGGGAGCGCACGGTGCTGCTGCTGTGTGAGGACGGGGAGGTGGAGTACGACCCGGACTTTCTGGCCGAGCGCAACGTCATCTCCATTCCCGTGGAGGAGCAGACCATGCTCACCCACGATTTCCTCCAGGAGGTGGAGGACACCTACCGGCCCGAGCGGGTTCTCATGGAGTACAACGGCATGTGGCCCATTCAGATCCTGCGGGATCTGAAGCTGCCCTCCACCTGGGGGCTGTACCAGGCCATCGACATGGTGGACGGCTCCACCTACGAGACCTACTCCAAGAACAACAACCTGATGAGCATGGTGCTGGACATGGTCACAGGGGCGGACCTGGTGATCTTCAACCGCTGCACGGAGGACATGCCCATGTCCGGCTGGAAGCGGACCATCCGGGCCATCAACAAGATGTGCCAGGTGGTCTTTGAGGATGACATGGGGGCCGAGTTCGAGGTGGAGGAGATCCTCCCCTACTCCCTGGACAGCGATCCCATTGTGGTGGAGGACGAGGACTTCGGCATCTGGTTCGTGGACATTCAGGACCACCCGGAGCGCTACGAGGGCAGAACCGTCACCCTGCTGGTGCAGGTGCGCAACGGCTCCAAACTGCCCCGGGGCTCCTTTGTGGGCTGCCGGGAGTGCATGACCTGCTGCGCGGCGGACATCCGGCCCATCGGGTACCTGGTCCGCTCCCACATGGACAAGAAACTCCCCAGCGGCTCCTGGGTCCGCATCACCGCCGTCATGCGCACCGAGTATGACCCCGCCTATGACGGGGAGGGTGTGATCCTCTACGCCTCCCGGATCCGGCCCGCCCAGGAGCCGGAGGACACCGTGGTCTATTTCCGCTGAACCCGGAAATTCCTTCCGCCCCCCTTTACATGGGGGGCGGATGTCGTGTATACTGGGGCATCCCGGGGCACCGGATCCGCAGGCTTTCCTCCGCAGACCGGCATGCCCCGCCATGGACATCCGGGAACATCCCGGTACAGACCCGGATCCGGGCAGATGTTCTCCCTCCGGGACCTCTGCCCCATATTCCTGACACAGTACACTGTACCGGTCTGTCCCGCTCCGGCGGGGCAGACCGTCCCTTCCCTGCCCACGCAGGAACTGAGGTGATTACCATTCATGAGCAATCTGATTGAAAAGGCCCGCGTCCAGGTCAGCCAGCTGGTACAGGGCGCCTACGAAAAAGCCGCCGCTGCCGGCGCCCTGCCCCCGGGAGCGGATGTCCGGGGAGGTGTGGACATCCCCAAGGACGTGAACAACGGAGACTTTGCCTCCACCTTCGCCATGGCGGGAGCCCGGGTCCTGCACACCAGCCCCAGGGCCATCGCCCAGGCCATCGTCTCCCACCTGGACCTGGAGGACAGCTACTTCAGCCGTGTGGACATCGCCGGACCCGGCTTTCTCAACTTCACTCTGGGTCCCCGCTGGTTCGGGGAACTGCTGGCCACCATTGAGCAGGAGGGAAACTCCTACGGCGCCTCCCAGGAGGGGGGGCACCGGAAGGTCATGGTGGAATTCGTCTCCGCCAACCCCACCGGCCCCATGCACATGGGCAACGCCCGGGGCGGGGTGCTGGGGGACACCCTGGCCAACGTCCTTCAGCGCACCGGCTGGGACACCTGGAAGGAGTTCTACGTCAACGACGCCGGCAACCAGATCCACAAGTTCTCCTCCTCCCTCTACGCCCGGGCCATGGAGCAGACCCTGGCGGAGGAGCGCTCCCCCCTCCCTCAGGATCTGGATCCGGATCCCGCCCTCCGGGCCCTGGCCAGCACCTTCCTGCTCCAGGTCCGGGACCGGGAGCGGGAGGAGGCCCTCGCCGCCGGCCTGGAGCCCCCCCAGTCCGTCCCCTTCCCCGGGGACATCTCTCCGGAGCAGTGGCAGGAGCATATCCTCACCTTCGCCCGGCACATTCATGCGCCTCAGGCTGAGGAGCAGCCGGAGCGCTTTGCCGCCTCGGTCTACCACCGCTGCCTCCAGCAGGAGCTGGGGGAGCAGCTCTTCCCCTTCCCGGCGGAGGGCTACCAGGGCTCGGACATCCGGGAGCTGGCCAGCGCCTTCCTGACCCGGTGCTCTGACCGGGGCACCCCCTTCCCCGGGGACACCTCCCGGGAGGAGTGGGAGCAGGCCCTGGCCCGGTTCGGCCTGTCGGTCAACATCCCCCGGATGAAAGAGGACCTGCTGCAGTACGGCATCTCCTACGATGAGTGGTTTCTGGAGTCCTCCCTCCACGAGAGCGGCTATGTGGCCCAGACCATCGACCTGCTCACTCAGCGGGGCTGGACCTACGAGAAGGACGGAGCCCTGTGGCTGGATACCACCGGTCTGCTGCGCCGCAAGTACCTGGCGGAGGGCAAGAGTCCCCAGCAGGTGGAGCGGCTGAGCCTGAAGGACGACGTGCTGCGCCGGGGCAACGGGATTTACACCTACTTTGCCGCGGACATCGCCTACCACCGGGACAAGCTGGAGCGGCGGGGCTTTGATCTGGCCGTCAACGTGTGGGGCGCCGACCACCACGGCCATGTGGCCCGTCTCCAGGCCGCCCTGGACGGCCTGGGTCTGGACGGCTCCCACCGGCTGGTGATCGTCCTCATGCAGCTGGTGAACCTGGTGCGGGACGGCAAACCGGTGCGCATGTCCAAACGTACCGGCAACGCCATTGCCCTGCACGACCTGCTGGACGAGATCCCCGTGGACGCCGCCCGCTACTTCTTCAACTCCCGCTCCGCCACCACCCCCCTGGACTTCGATCTGGATCTGGCCGTGCGGCAGGACAGCGACAACCCGGTGTACTACGTCCAGTACGCCCACGCCCGCATCTGTTCCCTGGTGGCCCGTCTGGCCCGGGAGGGCTTCTCCGTGGCCCCCGCCGCCCAGGTGAATCCCGCCCTGCTCACCACCCCGGAGGAGCTCTCTCTCCTCAAATGCCTGGCCCGCTATCCCGGAGAGCTGAGCGCTGCGGCCCGGGAGTTCGACCCCAGCCGCATCAACCGCTATCTCATCACCCTGGCGGGGGATTTCCACCGCTTCTCCAACGCCTGCCGCATCAAGGGGGAGGCCCCGGATG
>CAYXVN010000087.1:0-7226 GCA_964468565.1 uncultured Oscillospiraceae bacterium
TGCGGTGCTCTGCGTAGCGGAAGGAGGGGTCCGATGCGCACAGCAGCTGGACGGCCTTGCTGTGGGTGTTCTCCGAGGGGATCAGGTTGATGCACTTCTTCTGACGCCACTCGTGGTTCTCCGTGGCCCGGCGGATGAGTTCCACCGCCTTGCCGGCACGGTCCTCGGTCTCGCCCACCGTCTCCTCCTCGGGGGCGGAGTAGAGAATGGGACGGGCATAGGGAGGCGCATCCACCCGCATGTGATAGGGGGGAATGGCGGCCCGGATCCGCTTGCCCCGGACATCCACTTCCACGATGTCGTCGGTGAGCACGTCCGCGCTCAGGAGGGCCATGCCCAGGGCACGCTTGGCGGTGGTGTCCAGAATCTTGGTGGCCAGGCCCTCGCCCTCATGGCGGTAGTAGGGCACCATGGTGCCGCTGGTGACCCACCCGATCTGCTCCCCGTTGCGGTACACGGGCATGCCGGCGCGCATGACGCCCCGGTCCAGCAGGACGATGGGGAAGATCCGCTTGGGCAGCACATCCATGCCGCTGAAGTCCCGGTTGAGGATCTTCTTCAGAGCGGCGGACTGGGCCTCCAGGGGCTTGCGGCCCAGGAAGTCGCCCTTCTGCTCGGAGAAGCTGACGGCGAAGCGGGCCAGGGAGACGGCGAAGATGGGGATCTCGGCGCCGGAGGGATCCGTGCCCATCTCGTGTCCGTAGAGGGGCAGGCCGGCCTCCATGCGCAGGGTGTCCCGGGCGCCCAGACCGGCGGGACGGGCACCCAGCTCCACCAGGCGGTTCCACAGCCAGGCGGCCTCATCGCTGCGGATGTAGACCTCGAAGCCCAGAGGCTCGCCGGTGTAGCCGGTCTTGGCCACCCGTACCTGGTGTCCCTCGAAGGAGAGGGTGTTCAGGGCGTTCTTCATGGGCTCGGTGACGGCGGCTCCTCCGGATAGGATGGTGAGCAGTTCCCGGCTCTTGGGACCCTGAACGGCGATGGAGGCCCACTCCGACGTGATGTCCGTAATGGTACAGTCGTAGGGCTTGATCTGCTCGTAGAGGTGCTTCAGGTCCTTCTCCGTGTTGGCGGCATTGACCACCAGCAGGAAGCGCTCCTCCTCAAACCGGTAGAGGTAGGCGTCGTCCACGGCGCCGCCTGTCTCGTTGGGCATGATGGCGTACTGGGCCTGGTTGAGTTCCAGGGCATTGACGTTGCTGGAGAGAACGTGCTGCAGGAAGGCAACGCGGTCCGGGCCGGAGATCAGCAGACGGCCCATGTGGGAGACATCAAAGAGACTGCAGAAGTGGCGGGTGTAGAGGTGCTCAGCCACAATGCCGCTGGGGTACTGGACGGGCATGTCCCAGCCCCCGAAGTCCACCATGGTGGCGCCGGCCTGAACGTGAATGTCGTGCAGCTGGGTCTGCTTGAGCTGGCTCATGGGTGTGGTTCCTCCTTTGATCGTTTGTTTGCTGCAGCTGCGGAGGGCTGCAGGGGAAATTCTGCCTGGATAAACAAAAAGAGACACAGAGCTCCCCTGCTTTGGGAATTTCTGTGCCTCCGTCTTGACCTGAGAGATTCCCCGCCAAGCGGCGGGTTGCCCCTTTGGCGTACGTCCGTAAACCGTACTCTCCGGAGTCCCGTCCCAGTCCGGTCCCGTTTGCCTGAGAGTTTCTGCCTACCCCTTCGGCTCCGCCCCTGAGGGCGGTATCTCCCGAACTGTTCATCCGAGTGACAGCTCTGTACCCCTTCCGTCTGCGCTGGGCAAATTGAAGGCAGTTTCCTGTCGTTGAATATATTACAACCTATGGCAGGGTTTGTCAAATAGAAAAATTCTATGGTTTCATGCCTCCTCCCCTGGGGAGCGCCCATGGGGGACTTCCCTGGAAGTCTGCAGGGAAATATGGGGAAAACCCGGATTTATCCTGGATAAGGGGAAATTTTCTCTCCCGCTCCGGAGAGGCGGAGAGATGCAGCCATAGAAAAAATGAATCATTTTTGGGCCATTCCGCAGGGAGGCTGTCTCCCGGCGGGCCCCACATTCTCCGGGGGCACAGTCCGGTCCGGGACCCGCCCGGAGAAGAGCCGGGGGAGGAAAAAAACGGAAGAATTCCGGGGCTTCCGGAGGGGGTGGAGCCCTCCTGGGGGCCGGGCGAAAGGGCGGAGATCTGCCTGTCCGGCAGACACCGGACACTGCGGCCCCTCGTCCTCCCGGTTCCCCGGGCCAGGGCAGGAGAGGGGGTGACCGGGTTCCGGCAGGCCCCGGCCCTGTGACCGGTGGGGACTCAGGCCTTCAGCATGCCGGCCCTGTCTGCTCCCGGACCCTCTTCCCCTCTTTCCCCGGGGGATGAATGTGCCCGTCTCCCTCTGAAGCATCTCCGGTCCGGAACCGGTGCCCATCCCCGCTTCCCTGTCTCCCGTACCTCACAGCCGGATTCCGGTACTTCTGTCCTGCCCCCGGCCAGAGGAAAGCCCCGGTCCGCCTTCATGGGACCGGGGCTGTCAGCCGGACTCCTCAGGCAGGGCCCGGCTGCTGTGGCCGTAGAGGTAGAGGATCTGCCGCTCCCGGGCCAGGTCCTGCAGCAGATCCAGGGCGGTGCGGGTGTTGCGGTCGTCCAGATTCACGAAGGGGTCGTCCAGCAGCAGAAAGGGCTGAACCTGGGGAAAGAGGGCGTCCGCCAGAGCCAGGCGCAGGCACAGCTGCAGCAGGTCCTGCTCCCCGCAGCTGAAGCTGCCCGCCTCCCGCAGCCGTCCGCCCCGCTCCAGGGCGGGGATGAGGTTCTCATCCAGGGCGCTGCGCTCCGGGTCCTCCCGGGTCAGCCGCTGCAGGTAGAAGCCGAAGCGCTCCTGGAGAGCCCCCCGGTAACGGGTGCTGAGGGCGTCCCGGGCCCGGCTCAGAAAGTCCATGGTCTGATCCAGCAGGGCGCCGGTGTGCTGACTTTCGCTCCATATCCCCCTCCAGCGCTGCAGCTCGTCCTCCAGGGCGGGGATGGCATCCGTCTGCTCCTGGAGGGACCGGAGCTGCTGCTCCCGCTGTGCCATGGCGGCGTTGAGGGAGGTGAGCTCCCCCTCCAGCTGCCGGTCCCGCTCCCGCAGGGCCCCGGGGTCTGCCGGCTCCGGCGTGGGCCGGTCCGCCGGGGAGAGCCAGGAGGCGTGTTCCGCCTGAAAGGCGGCCAGGGCCTGTTCCAGAGAGGAGATCTCCTCCCGTAATTCCCCCGCCTGGCGGATGGCCTCCCGGACGGCCTCCAGATCTGCCCTGCCGGCCACGGAGATGCCCCATGTGGAGGAGAAGGCGTCCAGAATCTGCTCCTGCTGCTCCAGCTGCCCCAGGGTGCGGGTGCGCTCGCTCTCCCAGGAGAGCAGCAGCTCCCGGTTGCGCCGGCAGGCGTCACAGTCCCGCTGCAGGGCACTGAGCCGCTCCCCGAAGTCCCGGGGTTCCACCCTGCCCGCGTAGGGCTCCAGAAAGGTGGAGATGACCCCGGCCAGGTTGTCCATCTGGGCGGACAGGGCCTGGGCCTCCTCCCGGGTCTCCTCCCGCTTGCGCTGCAGCACCTGCCAGTCCCGGCAGGCTAAGGATAAGCGCAGAGGGGCGTCCGGGGGGACGGGGGTGCCGAAGTAGGGCCCCAGGTGCTCCGTGAGCCAGGCCCGGTCCCGGGAGAGCTGCTCCTGGCGGCTGTGCTCCTGCCGGGCCAGGGCCTCCCGGCGGGCACCCAGGGTGAGAAACTCCTCCCGGCGCTCCTCCAGCAGGGGCAGCTGCCGGACGGGGTCCGGGTCCTGGGGAAACCAGCGGGAGATCCAGTCCGCCAGCTCCCGCTCCTCCCGGCCGGGTCCGGTCTGCCGGCGGGCCTGCAGCAGAGTGAAGGCGCCGTACCCCAGAAGCCCCAGGGCGGGAATCAGAAGAAGGATGGCAGGCAGGAGCTGTCCGCTGACCACTGCCCCCACCAGGGCTGCGGCCCCGGCCCCCAGGGCCAGGAGGGCCTTCCCCGGGATCCGGGACCCGGACGGGACGGCCCGGCTGTGAGACCGGAGCCTCTCCAGGGTGTGCTCCCGGCGGTCCAGCTCCTCCCGGGAGGGGACGCCGGGGGCGAAGAATTCCTCCAGACGGCGGAACCTGGCCTCCTCCTGGGGGAGCAGCCGGCCGGTTCCCCCCTGGGCCTCCAGCTGCTGTACCCGGCGCCCGGTACTCCGGGCCCGCTCCAGGAGGGAGGCATCCGGAATGCCGGGGGAGAGCAGCTGTTCCAGCTCCTCCAGCCGCCGCTCCTCCTCCCGGGAGAGCCGCTCCCCCTGCCGCTCCGCCTCCAGGCGGGCGTACTCCCCGCACTGCTCCCGGCAGCGGGCAAAGGCCTCCTCGGAGGGGATGCCCCGCTGAAATTCCTCTCTCCGCTCCTCCAGCCAGGCCCGGGCCTCCCCCACCGCCCGGCCGGGCTGCAGCCGGGCCTCCAGGGCGGGCAGGGCATCTGCCGCCTCCAGGGCCCGGTCCACCTGGGCGGCATCCGGCAGTCCCTGGGGATAGGGGGCGAGAAGCTCCCCCAGCCGCCTCCGGGCCAGAGCCAGATCTCCCTCCAGCTGGCTGCGCCGCTGAGCCAGGGCACTGCGGCCGGTGGCCTCGGAGGCCAGCCGCAGCTGCTCCTGCAGGCGGCTGCGCTCCTCTTCAATCCGGCGGCGCCGGTGCCGGGCGGCGTCCTGGTCCTGCCGGGCCTGCTCCAGCCGGGGAAGGGCCCCTCGGGCACGGTCAAGCTGCTCCTCCAGGGAGGAGATCCGCTCCCGGGCCCGGGCCACCTGTCCCCCCTGTCCCCGGTAGGGGATCAGCTGGGCCCGGCGCTGGCGCAGCAGCTTCAGGGCGGCGTCACAGCTGACGGTGTCTTCCGTGTCCTCCACCAGGTTGGAGAGCCTGGTGCGGATGCCCTGGGGGGCGGGGCCCCGCTCCCCCAGCTGGGGCAGGTAGGTGCACCGGGCAAAGGAGTCGGCGTCCAGGCCGAACAGCTCCGTGCCCAGGTCCTGGGAGAAGCTGCTGCTCTTCTGGCCCCGGTCCAGATCCCACAGCACAAAGGTATCCTGGGCCGGCCGCTCCCCGAAGGTGCGCTCCACCCGGTAGGTGACCCCCTGGTGGCGAAACACCAGACTTCCGCCGCAGAGGCCCCCCTGCCAGGGCAGGTATCTGCGCCGCAGGTTGCGCTCCAGGGAGGGACTGGCGGTGCGGGGGAAGCCGTAGAACATGGCCCGCAGAAACTCGCACAGAGTGGTCTTGCCGGAGCCGTTGGGGGCCTGGATGGGGTTGAGGCCCTCCCGGAAGCGGAAGGTACGGCCGCTGAGGCAGCCGAAGTGTTCCACGTGGCAGGACACAAGCGTCACAGAAGTACCTCCTCTCCCCGCAGGGCCTGAAGACCCCAGGTCAGGATCCGGTCCCGGTCCTCCAGGGGCAGCTCCGCCTCCATCACCTGGCGGACAAACTCCCCCCGCAGGGAGACGTCGTGGAGAAAGTCCTGGGGGGACAGGGCCAGACGGCTCTCGTCCCGGATGCGGACCAGATAGAAGCGCTCCTGAAAGATCCCCTCCAGAAAGGCCAGGTCCCGGCGGCTCTCCGGAGGGCACTGCCCCCGGAGCACAAACTTCACCAGGCTGCTGCCCTCCACCCCGCTGCAGGCGCCCTCCATGGCCTGGCGCAGCTGGGGTACCGTCTCCAGACCGGTGATGTCCACGGGAAGCTCCACAAGGGTGCGCCTGGCGAAGGGCACAAAGCGGGCGGTCACCCGGTGGTCCTCCACCTCCAGGGAGACATAGCCCTTCTCCCCGCACTCGTCAAATCCCCGCCCCTCCAGGCAGCCGCTGTAGCACCAGCTGCCCTCACCGTCCAGGGTGCCGCTCTGGAAGCGGTGGAGGTGGCCCAGGGCCAGATAGGCGATGTGCTTTCCCCGCAGCCGGGGCAGGCAGACCAGGTTCTCCCCGCTGCGGGTGGAGATCTGGCCGTGGAGCATCACCAGGTTGGTGTCCTCCGGGTTCAGGGTGAGGGTGTCATAGATGGAGTCTGCGTTGGCGGCGGTGAGTTCCACTCCGGAAATGACGATGGAGCCATAGCGCCGGCTGTGCCAGCACTCCGAAAAGGTGTGGAGATTGGCCGGCAGGGTCCGCCCGGCAAAGGCCCGGCGGCTCTCGTCGTGGTTGCCCCGCAGGTAGAGAAAGTCCACAGTGGGGTGCCCCTCCACCACGGAGAGGACCCAGTCCACCGTGGCGGCGGTGACCCGGCTGCGGTCAAAGAGATCCCCCGCGATGAGAAGGGCGGTGACCCCCTCCTGGGCAGCCCGGTCCGCCAGCCGGCCGAAGGTCTGGCAGATCTCCCCCCGGCGCTGCCGGGCCTGCTCCGGAGTCAGGCCGGTCTCCATGGGGGAGTCCAGATGCAGGTCTGCACAGTGGATGAACTTCAGGGCGATCCCCTCCTTCCAGGTGTCCTCCGGCCCCGGCAGATGGCGGCCGGCGCCCCCATTATAGCGGAGGGGGGCCGGAGGCGCAATCCCGATTTTCTTCCCCGCCCCCTTCTCCCCTCTCCCGGGGGGAGAGACCAGGGAGAGCGCCCCCCTCCCGGAAGGCGGCAGATGAGGGGGGTGGGCCCTTCTTCAGGCCGGAGGGCCCTCCGGCGAGGTGAAAAACCCCGGTTTCCCGGCGATATCCCCCTGTATCCGCTCTTGACGAAGGGGGGAATCAGCCTGTATAATCAGACAACATCTGCATGCAAGCGGGATTTCGGTCCCTCCCCCTGCCCGCCGGGGGGAGAGGACGGGGAGTCCGGTCTGGAGGCCCATCATGACAAAGTCGAAGATGCTGAAACAGGTTCGGGAGATGATGAAGCAGGGTCAGTTTCACCGGGTGGTCCACACCCTGGAGGGGATGCCCGCGGCCAGGCGGGGCATGCAGCTCACCCTGGTGCTGTGCCAGGCGTGGCTGAAGATCCGGGACACGGAGCCGGACTCCCCCGAATGGAGACCGGCCATGACCAGGATGATGGAGGAGCTGAAGACCTTCGAGGCGGGCCCGGACAGTCCGGACTGGCGCAGAACCATGGACGCCCTGAAGGAGGCCGTGGAGGTCCCCAGACCCACGGAGGAAGAGGAGGACTGGGGAGTCTTCGACGAGAACGGCTGGCACCCCTCCCAGGACCGGGGTGGCCCCGCAGCCCAGTCCCCAGGCGGCAGCCCAGAGAAACCGGCCGGCGGGTCCCCACAGAAACCGGACAGCGGCTCCGGGCAGAA
>CAYXVN010000087.1:7326-10752 GCA_964468565.1 uncultured Oscillospiraceae bacterium
CAGAGAAACCGGCCGGCGGGTCCCCACAGAAACCGGACAGCGGCTCCGGGCAGAAACCGGACAGCGGCCCCGGGCAGAAGCCTGCCGGCGACTCCGGACAGAAGCCTGCCGACAGCCCCGGGCAGAAGCCTGCCGGCAGCCCCGGGCAGAAGCCTGCCGGCGGCTCCGGGGAGAAGCCTGCCGGCGGCTCCGGGGAGAAGGAGCCGGACCCCCTCTTTGCAAACCTGCGGGATCTGCAGCAGCGCTATGAGGCGGGAGATCCCGCCCTCACCGCCGCCGTCCGGCTGCTGCAGCAGGAGAAGGCCGCTGCCTCCCAGGCCGGGCAGGAGGAGCCTCCGGCGAAGAGCGCCGGCCCCTCCCAGGCCAGGCAGACCTACCAGACCCTCTCCCGCATTCCCGCCCGGAGCCGCAGTCTGAAGGACTCCCTGGAACTGGCCTCCGCCACCATCCGGCTGGCCGGGGAGGAGAAGAACCCCGATTTCCTGGAGGAGGCGGATGGTCTGCTGAACTCGCTGCGGGAGAAGGGGGCGGACCAGTGGAGGTGGAACAGCCTGATGGGGGAGCTGCGCCGGGCCCAGACCCGGGATACCGAGGCCCTCCCCTTCCTGAGGCGGGCCATGGAGCTCAGCCCGGACCGCTCCCTGGAGGAGGCCTACAACCGCTGCCGGGATTATCTGATCCGCCCCACCTACCCCATGTGTTTCCGGGAGGCGGTGGAGCGCACCTGGGAGATGTTCCTGGGGGAGGAGAAGCAGCTCTACGCCACCCTGGTGTGGAAACCGGAGGAGGACAGCGCCTTCAACCGGCTGTGGGACATTCTGGACACCGCCCTGCGCCTGCCCTATCTCTATCTGGAGAGCCGGGAGAAAAAGGTCCACGTGTTCCTCCGGCTGGACGGGGACCTGTCCCGGGTGTTCGGCATGTACTACTTCTGCCAGCGGGCCCCGAAGGGCATTGAGGAGCGCTGGGTCTTTCACATCGGGCTGGAACAGGATCTGAAGGCGGTTCCTGCGGACATCCGGGTGTGGGTGGATGAGGACAAAAAGTCCCATAACTACGCCTTCAGCCCCCAGCAGGAGCGCCGGGTGAAGCTGGCGGTGGAGAGCACTTCCATTGACCGCTCGGATCCGGCGGCCATGAACCTGTACCGGGAGGCGGTGGCCAACGCCCTGGGGGAGATTGCCGCCCTGTGGTCGGTGAGCACCATCACCTTTGCCGGCCGGAACCGGAAGAGGCCCTCCATTCCCCTGCGCCAGCTGGAGACGGAACTGCGCAGCATGGGGGTGGGTATGGTGGAGGATGCGGAGACCCTGATGGACTGCTGGTATGTCTATCGCGTGGGAGGCGAGGGGCCCCACATGGGGCTCTCCAGCGGCAGGTGCCGCTGGGGCGCCTTCCTGGACGACTTCTACGCCAACCGGACCGCCATGGCGGACCGGCTCCAGAGTTTCGGCATCACCCCCGGCTTTTTCAGCATAGAGAAGGTGAGCAGCCGGCAGTATACCGCCGCCACCCTGATGTCCCTGGAGGTGGGCCTGCGGGAGCGCACCGATTCCGGCGATTATCTGGTTCTGGGCTGGGGTCTGGGAGACGATACCGTGGTGCTGGACGTGCTGATGTGGGACACCGAGGCGGTGCTCAAGGCGGCGGAGAAGGTCACGGCCCTGCCCAACCTGGGGAGGCTGCGCTTCCAGACCTACCGGAAGGGGATTCAGGACTTTCCCCTGGCGGGGTACTCCCGCCGCAGACATTTCTTCTGAGGCCGGGGCCCCTCTCCCGGGCAGGGGCGGATGTGCCCCTCCGGCGCTCCAGGCATATCACCAAGGAGATGGATCTGACCATGAAAAAGGACGGAAAAAAGCGGCTTGTGGCCGTCCTGCTGTCCCTTCTGCTCCTGGCGGGGGGATTCTTCCTGATGGCCGGTGTCACTTCCCTCCTTCTGCGGCTGTTCGGGCTGCGCTGCAGCTCCTTCGGCAGCTTTCTGCTGTTCTTCCTGGGGGGCTGCCTGTTCTCTGTGCCGGGGGATCTGCTGGCCCGGGCCCTGCCCAAGGTGCTGCACACCGGGGAGAGCATCTCCAGGGGCCACGCCCTTCTGATGTACCTCCCCCTGGAGGTGCTCTCCACCTTTTTCGGCTTCGCCCTGGCGGACCGCATCATCCGCTCCGTGGAGGCGGCCAGAAGCGGCATCATGGTCCTGTCCTGGGCGGATGCCCTGTTCGACCTGAGGGATTTCGGCAAAAGCCTGTCCTCCTGACGCTCCCCTGTCCCCTGATGAGAAATGCCCCGCGGGCAGCCCTGAAAGGACCGCCTGCGGGGCTTTTTCCGGGAGGGAGCAGAATCAGAGGAATTCCTCCCACTGGCTGCCGGAATCCTGGAGGAAGCGGCTGGTGGGAAAGAGCCAGCGCATCACCTGGTAGGAGCGGATGGCGTTCCAGATTTTTCCGGTGGTGCTGAGACCGATGCTGGCCAGGTTCAGTTCCAGCGAGTAGGTCTCCCCGTACCGCTCCTGCACGATTCTGCTCACCAGATCGTGGACTTCCTGGTCCTGCAGCAGGGGGCGGCGGGTGAAGACCAGGTGGACCAGGGAGAGGGCGGTATCCGAGATGCCCGAGAGCGGGGGCCGGGAGCCGTTGTCATGGAGATCCATTTCGGGGAACCGCCGGCGCAGCTTCCGGTAGGCATAAACGCACATGTCCAGATCCTCGTCCCTGAACATGTTCAGCAGACGCAGTTCCCGCCCGGTGAAATGCCTGCGCACCATGCTCACCAGTGCCCCATGGGTGCTCTGGCGGCGGAGGTTGATGGCGTCGATGGCGTGGATGCACTCCGGGGGCACTTCCTGGAACAGTATCCTGATCTCATGGGCAATAATCGACATGAGCAAGTCCTCCCTTGACAGTGAATTGGCGGAAAGGAGTGCTGCGCAGGAACCGGAGGGATCCGGAGCGGTCCCGGGAAGGAGGGGAATAAAATCCGGTGCAGCCGTATCCCGGCCCCTTCAGGGGAGGCAGGTCCCGGGGTGGGCCCCCTTCGGGAACCGGTTTCCGGCATTATGGGGGCCGGAAGCCGGGATTGGCCCGTTGAAACTCCGGCTCTCCCTCCTGCCTGTTTCCTTCTGCCGCCCCCTCCCCGGAGCTCTGCTCCGGGGGAGTGATCCTATTGTATTACAGCCTCAGCAAAATATCAAATTAAAAGTTTTCCAGAGGGGAAATGATTCAGGAACAGCTCTGAACTGAAGTTCCTGTGGCTTTGGGAGTCCTTCCTTTCAGATTCTGCCGGACTGACGGCCCGGAGTGTGAAGCATGCCGCAGCAGACACTCTCCGGCGGAGTCCGGAATCCTGCGGGTCCGGAGAAGGCGGGGAGGGACAATGCTCTCCAGGCCCGGAAGAGGCACGTCCGGCCTGTGTTCCCCCCACATCTTCATC
>CAYXVN010000088.1:0-10662 GCA_964468565.1 uncultured Oscillospiraceae bacterium
CCCCGACCTGCTGATTACAAATCAGCTGCTCTACCAGCTGAGCTACACCAGCGTTTGTCATGCCGTTCGGTCCAGCAGCAAGAGAGAGTATAACAAAGGGGGACAGCCTTGTCAAGCCTTTTTTTCGAAAAAGGGAAATAAATTTTCCCCCGTGGGAAATCCACAAGATCTTGTGGACTTGTGGGACTTTCACCACAACAGAGAGGAAAAGGTGGGCGTTGGGGTATCCTGGACCGGGAAAAGACCGGTGCAGCAGGCAGGTACGGAAGAGAGTCCGCTCCTGCAGCGGAGGGGTTTCCCCAGGGCGCTTTTCCCTGGGGGAGAAGGGCTCCGGGGTGAAGCGAGCGGAAATATTCCGGAAAAAGTCACAAAAGCCTATGGCTTTTTTTCCCGGGATTTGGTATAATGAAGCCCAAAGAGGGCTGCTCCCTCCCACCCCAGCCCCTACAAGCGAAAGGAGCGGATTTTTTTATGAAGTTCGTAATGACCGACAAAAAGGTGGACATGCCCAAGAGGATCCACGCCTATGCGGAGAAAAAGGTGGGCAAGCTGGACCGGTTTTTCAAGGAGGATGCCGATGCGGCCGTCACCTTCAGCGTTGAGAAGGACCGCCTGAACAAGGTGGAAATCACCATCCGTTCCAGCGGAACCATCTACCGGGTGTCCGAGAGCACCTCCGACATGCGGGCCTCCATTGATGCGGCGGTGGCGACGCTGGAGCGCCAGATCCGCAAGAACAAGACCCGTCTGGAGAAGCGCCTGCGCCAGGGTGCCTTTGAGCGGGCCCTGGACCTGGACGACGTTGCCACCTTTGCCCCCGATGAGCCGGAGGAGGGCGACTACCGCATCGTCCGCAGCAAGACCTTCCCCATCAAGCCCATGACCCGCGAGGAGGCCATTCTGCAGATGAATCTGCTGGAGCACAGCTTCTTCGCCTTCAAGGATGAGGACAGAGACGGCACCTTTGCCGTGGTGTACCGCCGCAATGACGGTGACTACGGCATCATTGAGGATGAGACCTGAGATCGGTCAGACCTACATACGAACGGGGCTCCGTGATGGGGCCCCGTTTTCTGTGCGCACAGCCAGGGCAGGGAGAGTCTGCCCCCCCGCCCCCCCGGGTCTCAGCATGGAGCGGGAGAGGGAAAGCCGCCTTCCGGACAGGTCCCGGAAGGCGGCTTCGGCAGTCAGGATTCGCGGGCCAGAGGCGGGACCACCCGCATCAGATCCACGTGGCTGGTGATGCTGGCAATGAGATCCGACTGGGCGGAGTCCCGGGCCTGCCGGATGGCGTTCTTGATGGCATAGGCGTCTGAGGAGCCGTGGGCCTTGACCACGGTCTTGGAGATGCCCAGCAGAGGCGTGCCCCCGATCTCACTGGAACTCATCAGCTTCTTCAGATCCCGGATGCCGTCGGAGACCAGACCGGCGGCCATCTTGGAGCGCAGGTTCTTGGTGAACATCTTCTTCAGTTCGTGGCTCAGGAAGACACCGGTGCCCTCCATGGCCTTGAGGAAGATGTTGCCGGAATAGCCGTCGGCGACGATGATGTCCACGGCTCCCTCCACGGCCTCCCGGGCCTCCACGTTGCCGGCAAAGTTGATGCGCCCGGCTTTGCCCGCCTCGTCCAGCATGGCCCAGACCGTCGTCTGAAGGGTGGTGCCCTTGGAGGGCTCCGCACCGATGTTCAGCAGACCCACCTTGGGATTTTTCCGCCCCAGCACGTGTTCGGCATAGTAGCTTCCCATGTAGGCGAACTGAAGGAGATACTCGGGGGGACACTCGGCATTGGCCCCGGCATCGATGAGAACGGATTTTCCGGTGCCGGTGGGAATCACAGGAGCCAGGGCGGCCCGGCGGATGCCCTTGATGCGCTTGGTGACCAGAGTGGCAGCGGACAGCAGGGCCCCGGTGGAGCCGGCGGAGACAAAGGCATCCCCGCTTCCGTCCCGGAGCATGTTCAGTCCCACGGTGAGAGAGGAGTCCTTCTTCTTGCGGAAGGCGGTGGCGGGGTCGTCGCACATCTCCACCACCTGGCTGGCGTGGGCGATTTCCACACCGGAGGGCAGTTCCTTGATGCCGTTTTCCTCCAGTACCTTCAGGATATCCTCTCCACGCCCCACCAGGGTAATGTCCAGTGAGTATTCCTTATTGGCCTCAAGGGCTCCCAGAACGGGGGCGCCGGGGGCGTTGTCACCGCCCATGGCGTCGACGATGATCCTCATGATTCCCCTTCTTTCTCTTGCCTGAATCCGCAGAGTGTTCCCTGGGCCTGCCCCTCTCCGGGGTGACTGGGCGGGCCCTCCCGGGAAAACCCGGGGATTTAATAATAGTTTTGTGATGTTCTGAGAAACACCGGCAGCTCCGTCTCTCCCCGGATTCCCCCTCCGGGGTACCTCTGCAGGAACAGAGGGGCCTGGGGTGGTGGTGGCTGCAGGCTCAGCCCCAAAGTCAGGCCGGTGTCCCCGGAGATGTGGCTGCACCGGGTGCAGAGCACGCTCCTCCTGTCCCCGGCGGAACGGGGATGTGCTCCAGGTGTCACCCAGTTTTCCAGGGGGAACAGTTCTCTTTTCCGGGAAGGGTCCCCTTTGACCTGCCGGTTTTCCTGGGTTCGACCTCCCGGTGGAGATCAGGCCGGATCCCCCGGACTGAAGCTGGGGATACAGCCGGATGAGAGAGGAGGGCGCCGGATTCCGGCACCGGTCTCAGGAGGGTTCCCCCTGAGGTATGGCTCCGGGGGCGGTGCCGTCCAGATCCAGCTGGCCCAGCAGGTCCAGGGCGCGCCGGGACAGTTCCCCGTTGCGGTTGCGCTTTCCCTTTACCCGGAAGCCCAGGGGCGGGATGAGGCCGAAATTGATGTTCATGGGCTGAAACTGTTCCACGCTGGGGTCGCTGATGTACAGGGCCAGGGCCCCCATGGCGGTCTCCCGGGGGAAATTGAGGGGCTGCTTCCCCTGCAGGCGGCGGGCCAGTTCCAGGGCGGCCAGACAGCCGGAGGCGGCGGACTCCACGTATCCCTCCACCCCGGTGATCTGCCCGGCAAACATAAGCCGCTCTTCTCCCCGGACCCGGTAGTAGCGGTCCAGAAGGCGGGGGGAGTCCAGGAAGGTGTTGCGGTGCATGACGCCGTAGCGCAGATACTCGGCATGGCGCAGGGCGGGAATCATGGAGAAGACCCGCTTCTGCTCCGGCCACTTCAGGTGGGTCTGGAACCCCACCAGGTTGTAAATGGAGCCCTGGGCATTGTCCCTGCGCAGCTGGACTACGGCGTAGGGAAGTTTTCCGGTGTGGGGGTTTCGCAGGCCCACCGGCTTCAGCGGACCGTAGCGCAGAGTGTCCCGGCCCCGGCGGGCCATGACCTCCACGGGCATGCAGCCCTCAAAGACACCGCTGTCCTCAAAGCCGTGGACGGGGGCCTGCTCCGCCGTGGAGAGGGCCTCCCAGAAGGCCTGATACTCCTCCTCCGTCAGGGGACAGTTGATGTAGTCCGGGGTGCCCCGGTCGTAGCGGGAGGCGAACCAGGCACTGTCCATGTCCACGCTCTCGAAGGAGACCAGAGGGGCCGCCGCATCAAAGAAGCTCAGCTGCCGGCTCTCCGGAAACCGGGCGGCGATGGCCTGAACGAGGGCATCTGAGGCCAGGGGTCCGGCGGCGATGATGACGTTGCCCTCCGGGGGGATCTCCGTCACCTCCCCCTCGGTTACCGTGACCAGGGGGTGCTGCCGCAGGGTGCGGGTGACGGCGGCGGAGAAGGCGGTGCGGTCCACGGCCAGGGCCCCGCCGGCCTCCACCCGGTGGGTGTCTGCGCAGGAGAGGATGAGAGAGCCGCAGCGGCGCAGTTCCTCTTTGAGCAGCCCCACCGCATTCTCCAGCTGATTGGAGCGCAGGGAGTTGGAACATACCAGTTCGGCGAAGTCCGGGCTGTGGTGAGCCGCAGTCATGCCCCGGGGCTTCATCTCCCGCAGTTCCACGGGGATGCCCCGCCGGACCAGCTGCCAGGCGGCCTCGCTGCCGGCCAGGCCGGCTCCGATGATGATGACAGGGACCATGGATGCCTCCTTCGGGGCTGCAGGGCTTATTCCGTGGCGGATGCGGCGGCGGATTTCCGGCGGAGAGGGTGCTTCCTGGGAGCAGGGGACTTGGCGGCGTCTCTCTTGCCGTCATTCCGGCGGGAGGAGTGGGGTTTGGCAGGGAGCTCCGGGGAGGTCTCCCCCTGAGCGGCTTTGCTGTGGACGGTGCCCTTCCTGGGGGCGGTCTCCCCGGCAGCGGTTCCGGCGGCGGATTTTCTGCGCAGGGGGTGCTTTGTCCCGGCGGATTCCTGGGAGGTGGCCTCTTCAGGCGGAGTGCTCTCCTCCCCGGTCCGGGTCTTCTCCTCCGTCTTTCTGCGGGTGCTCTTTCTGGAGGCGGTCCGGGTCTTTTTGCCCTGGGAGGCGGCCTTCTCCTTCTCCTCCTCCGGGGCCACGGGCGGTTCGCTGTCGGCAGGACTGTCCGTGGTCTTGGGGGCATGTTTGCGCCAGCCGCCCCGCTGCTCCTCCGGGGTGAAGTTGGAGCAGGCCTCGTTGATGCAGAAGGGCTTGTGGGCCCCCTTGCCGGAGGTCTTGAACATGGTCTTGCCGCAGACCGGACAGATCTCCTTGGTGGGTACGTCCCAGGTGATGAACTCGCAGGTGCGGGTCTCCTCCTTGCTGGTCCGATGCTCACAGCAATAGTAGTTGTACTGTCTGCCGGTCTTCTTGCTCTTGCCGGTGCGCTTGAAAAGCCGTCCGCCGCACAGGGGGCAGGTGCCGGGCATCTCCACCACCAGGGGCATGGTGAAGGTGCAGTCCGGCCAGCCGGGGCAGGCCAGGAAGCGGCCGAAGCGGCCCGACTTCACCACCAGATTCTTTCCGCACAGGGGGCAGATCTCATCGGACTCCTCCGGCGGGACCCGGATGCGCTCATCCCCCAGTTCGGCCTCGGCCTGGGTCAGTTCCTGTTGGAAGCCGGTGTAGAAATCGCTCATCAGGTCCTTCCAGTGCTCCTTGCCCTCCTCCACATCGTCCAGACGGGCCTCCATTCGGGCGGTGAAGGCGGGATCCACGATGTCCTGGAACTTGTCCTTCATCAGGTTGGTGACCACCTCTCCCAGAGGGGTGGGGCGCAGGGCCCGGCCCTCCCGGACCACATATTCCCGGTTGAGGATGGTGGAGATGGTGGGGGCGTAGGTGGAGGGCCGGCCGATGCCCTGTTCCTCCAGAGCCCGGATCAGGGTTGCCTCCGAGTAGCGGGGAGGGGGCTGGGTGAAGTGCTGCTCCTTCTGCAGGTTCAGCTCCTTCAGCACCTCTCCCTCCCTGAGATCGGGAAGGGGAGACTGAGGCGGCTCCTCCTCCTCATCCCGGCTCTCCACATAGACGGCGGTGAAGCCGGAGAACTTCATGGCGGAGTGGCTGGCCCGGAAGAAGTAGCCGGAGTTCTCCACCTCAATGGAGAGGCTGTCGTAGAGGGCGTTGGCCATCTGGCAGGCCAGGAAGCGGCTCCAGATCAGCCGGTAGAGCCGGAACTGTTCCGAAGTGAGATCCTTGCGGATGTCCTCCGGCACCAGGGTCACATCCGAGGGGCGGATGGCCTCGTGGGCGTCCTGGGCGTTGCCCTTGCTCTTGTAGTGGCGGGGCTGGGCGGGGCAGTAGGTGTCGCCGTAGCGGGTGCCGATAAAGCTGCGGGCGGAGGCGATGGCCTCCTCGGACAGCCGCTGGGAGTCAGTACGCATGTAGGTGATGAGGCCCACGGCACCCACTCCGGTGATGTCCACACCCTCGTAGAGCTGCTGGGCGATGGACATGGTGCGGGCGGGGGTCATGCCCAGCTTGCGGCTGGCCTCCTGCTGGAGGGTGGAGGTGGTGAAGGGAGGGGCTGGAGTGCGGTTTTTCTCCTGGCGCTTCACCTTGGAGACGGTGAAGGTGCCACCGGAGACGGCGCTGATGATGGCATCCGCCTCCTCCTGGCTGTGCAGTTCCATCTTCTTCCCGTTGCCGTGAAACTGGGCCTGAAAATGGCCCGTGCCGGGGGCCAGGCGCTCCAGATCGGCATCGATGGTCCAGTACTCCTGGGGGGTGAAGGCCCGGATCTCCTCCTCCCGCTCCACCACCATGCGGGTGGCCACGGACTGGACCCGGCCGGCGGAGAGCCCCCGGCGGATCTTTTTCCAAAGCAGGGGAGAGAGCTGATAGCCCACGATGCGGTCCAGAACCCGGCGGGCCTGCTGGGCATCCACCAGGTCCATGTCAATGGCCCGGGGGGAGGCGATGGCCTGCTGCACCACGTTGCGGGTGATCTCATTGAAGGTAACCCGGTAGGTGGTGCTGTCCGGAAGATCCAGCAGTTCCTTCAGGTGCCAGGAGATGGCCTCCCCCTCCCGGTCCGGGTCGGTTGCCAGGTAGACGTACCTGCTCTTGGCGGCAAGCTTCTTCAGGTCCCGGATGGTGTCCTCTTTTCCCTTGATGGGCTGGTAATCCGGTTCGAAGTGGTTTTCCAGATCCACACCAAGTTTGCTTTTGGGCAGGTCCCGGACGTGTCCCATGGATGCCCGGACCTCGTAACCCGGGCCCAGATACTTGCTGATGGTCTTGGCCTTGGACGGGGATTCCACGATGACCAGGTCCGTGCTGGCTGCTGTGCTGCTGTCGGTCTTTTTCCTGCTGCTTGCCACAGTTCGTAGTCCTCCATTCGGAAAATGCTGCCGGCACGGCAGCTTTGAAACAGGTCTTTACAAATCCCTCCCGGAGGGGTACTATCACAGGACAGTCTGTTCCGGGAGGAGGCGATGTTCATGAAACAGCCGCGGCGGATTCACCGGGCCTGGGCTGTGTGCCTGGGAGGGGGCGTAGCCCTGTTTTCCACCATGGGCATGGGAGTGAACGTCTTTTCCGTCTATCAGCCGTTCATTCTGGAGAGCAACGGGTTCACCAACGTCCAGGGGTCCTGGATCACCACCACGCGCAGTCTGTTTATCCTGGTGGCCCTTCTGACCGTCAGTCCCCTGTGCCGGCGCCTGGGCACCCGGCGGATCATGACGCTGGGGACCGCTCTGGTGGGTCTGTCCTGTCTGTGCTTCTCCCGCTCCCGCTCCTTTCCTGCCATGTGCGCGGCAGCGGCGGTGACAGGGGTGGGCTACTGCTACGGGGGAATGGTGCCGCTGTCCCTGGTGATCGGGCGGTGGTTTCAGGACCGGCGCAGCCTGGCTCTGGGGCTGGCCTCCGCCGGCAGCGGAGTAGCCACCGTGGTGGCACCGGGCATTCTGACCCGGGTGATCCGCCGCTGGGGCACGGGCCGGGCCTTTCTGCTGGAGGGACTGGTGCTGCTGGCGGCGGCGGTGCTGGTGGGGGTGCTGGTACGGGACGACCCCGCTGCCCTTGGTCTGCGGCCCTATGAGGCCCGGAGGCCGGAGGAAAAGGGGGAGAGGAAGGAGCAGCTTACAGGGCGTTCCCCGGGGAAGGGCACCATGGCTGCCCTGCTGGTGGCGGCGGCACTGGTGGGGGGTCCCGGGGGACCGGGCTTCTCCCATCTGACGGTGCTCTATACCTCCTGCGGCTATACGGAGGAGACGGCGGCCTCTCTGGTGGCCTGGCTGGGGTTTGTCCTGGTGGGGTCCAAGATTCTGGGCGGTCAGCTCTACGACCGTCTGGGGGGATACCGGGGAAATACCTGCCTCTACGGGCTGTTTGCAGGCGGTTTCTTCCTGTGTGGCCTGGCCCCTCTGGGAGGATCGGTCCTCCCCCGGGTGGCGGTGACGGTGTTCGGGCTGGGCATGCCGGTGACGGTGCTGTCCTTTACCCGGTGGGCCATGGATCTGTGGGGAGGGGATTACGAAGGGCCGGTCCGCTCCCTGACCATGGCCTTCACCGCCGGCATGCTGCTGTTCGGCCCCATTCCCGGTGCTCTGGCGGACCGGACAGGCAGCTACGCCCCGGCCTACTGGCTGTTCGGGCTCTTTCTCATCCTCTCCCTGGGGATGGTCCAGAGAATTTACCGCAGGGAGGGGGTGTCCTGACGGGCCATCTCCCAGAGCACAATGGCTGCAGCGGAGGCGGCATTCAGGGATTCGCAGCGCTCCCGCATGGGAATGCGCAGGGTCTTCCGGCACAGGGCAAGGACCTGGGCACAGACTCCCGCCCCCTCGCTGCCGATGACGAGGGCGCAGCGGGAGAGGTCCAGAGTCCGCAGGTCCTCCGTGTCACCCCGCAGGGCGGCGGCGTAAAGGGGCAGCCGGGAGCGCTCCAGCACGGCGGAGAGGGTGGCGGGGTCGGTCTCAAAGAGGGGAAGGCGGAAACAGGCCCCCATGGAGGCGCGGACCGTCTTGGGGTTCCAGGGATCCGCGCAGCCGTTGACCAGAAGCAGCCCATCTGCCCCAAGGGCGTCTGCCGTGCGCCAGATGGTGCCCACATTGCCCGGGTCCTGAAGTCCGTCCAGCACCAGCCAGCGGCTGCCGGTGAGACGCTCCGGCATTGTGTCTGCCGGCATGCGGCAGAGAAAGAGGGCCCCCTGGGGAGTTTCCATGGGGGAGATGGAGGCCATCACGTCATCCGGCACCTCTGCCACCCGGATGTGCCCCGGAATTTCCGGTATGTCTGCGCCGGCAGTGAGAATCACGGCCTCCAGAGGGGCCTGCCAGCGCAGGGCCTCCTCCAGCAGCCGGATGCCGTCCCCCAGAAACAGCCCCTCTTCCCGGCGGAAAGAGCGGCGGGCGGCCAGTTTTCTTGCACGAATCAGCAGGGGATTGCGGCGGCTGGTGATCCGTTCCGTCACGGCTGGGACCTCCCTGTTTTTTCCAGATCCAACGTTCTGTCTGCATCAGCGGCTTTAACTATAAAGACATAATCTCCGTCTGTCAAGACCGGATCTCCGGGGGAGGAGAACTTTTTTGGGCGCAGACGGCGAAAAGGCTGCCCTGGGGGCAGCCTTCCACCGTTCACTGAATATGGGTGTGGTTGTTGATGTGCTTCATGCAGTAACAGTAGTAGCCGTTGCACTTGGAGCAGTAGCGGAACTCCATGTCCGGGTCGTCCGCATCGGTGATGCCGCAGACGGTGCACTTGTGCAGGTATCCCTTGCGGTTGCGGACATCCTTCTGGGCCTTTTTGAAGTTGACGGTCTGGGCCGAACTGCGCTTCCGCTGCTGCTGCCGCTGCCGCTGGCGCTGGGCGCTGTGACCCACCATGTCCTGAAAGGTGGGGTAGAAGAAGACCAGGTAGTTGAGAATGGCGACGATGGGAAGAATGGCACCGAACCAGTTGCCCGACAGCAGGTTCTGGAGGACGGCCCAGGCGAAGAGGGCGGCGTCAATCCAGGCCACCCATTTCATCTTCACCGGCAGGATGTAAAACAGCCGGACGTAGACGTCCCCATAGAGGGTGGCCATGGCGAAGAACATGGAGAGGTTCACATAGTACATGCTGGCAAAGCCGGTGAGAAGGCCGTAGACGATGTTGAGGGCTATGCCGCTGAGGTAGAAGAGGTTGAACTTGGCGGTGCCCCACTCCCGCTCCAGCATGCTGCCGATCCAGTAGTAGAAGAAGGCGGAGATGGCGACGAAGAAGATGCCGGTACCCTTCATGAACATGTCTCCGCTCTCGGAGACCATGACAAAGGTGAGCAGCCGCCAGATCTGCCCGTGGAAGATGGCATCCCGGGAGAACATGAGGATGCTGGACAGGGGGACACGGCTGGGGTTGAACAGGTCGATCAGGTAGACGGCCACGTTGGCGACCCCGATGTACAGCATCAGGTTGGAGATGCCGAAGTTGGGGTGGTTATAGGAAAAGCGGTCAATCCAGCGGTTGATGGCTTTCAAGGAGATCCCTCCCAGTTGAGTTGTTACTCCCGTATTGTAGCCTTTTTCTTCCGGGCTGTCTACACACAAATTGTGAACAATTTGAGACGGACCGCCGGAAGAGCCCGGGGACAGGAAAATTCCCCTTCCCAACAGGGGGAGAGAGTGGTAATATACCCTTACATGAATAAAAGGAGCGAGGTTTACCGTGAGTATCGTCAAGGACAGGTCTCTGGCGCCCTCCGGCATCCGCAAGATTCAGTGGGTGCGGGACTTCATGCCGGCTCTGGGGGGCATTGAGGAGCGCTTCCGGAAGGAGAAGCCCTTCGCCGGGCTGACCATTGCCGTCTCCGTACACCTGGAGGCCAAAACCGCCAATCTGGGTCTGGTGCTGCGGGAGGGAGGAGCCGAGGTGCACCTCACAGGCTGCAATCCCCTGTCCACCCAGGATGACGTGGCAGCTGCCATGGCTGCCCTGGGGGTGGAGACCTGCGGGATCCGGGGCGTGAGCATGGAGGAGTATGAGAACCTCCTGGCAGAGACCCTGAAGTGCCATCCCCATCTCATTGTGGACGACGGCGGAGATCTGATCAGCCTGCTGGGGGGACGGTGCGCCTGCTATGGGGACCGTCTGATCGGGGGCTGCGAGGAGACCACCACCGGAATTCACCGCCTGAAGGCCCGGGAGAGGGCGGGCAGGCTGCCCTGCCCCATGATGGCGGTGAACGATGCCAGGGCCAAACACTATTACGACAACAAGTACGGCACCGGACAGTCCACCTGGGATGCCATCATGCACGGCACCAATCTCATTGTGGCGGGCAAGACGGTGGTGGTGGCCGGCTACGGCTGGTGCG
>CAYXVN010000089.1:0-10593 GCA_964468565.1 uncultured Oscillospiraceae bacterium
TTTCACAGAACCTTAACACTATTGTGCGCCTTTTGGGAACTGTCAATGAACCCTCAACCTGAAGACCTACGTCTCCAGCCAGGCCCAGGAAGTGGTGGCCCCCAGCCTGCACAGCTTCGTCATCAACGGCTGGGGCGCCGACTACGGCGACCCGGAGAACTTCCTGGGTCAGGAACTGTACGGAGATGACGCCGCCTACTACTCCATGCGCTATTCCAACATTAACAGTGCCACCGATGAGTCTCTGATCCGCACCAGCAAGGAGTTCACCCAACTGGCCAGGAAGGCGGCCGCCATCGTGGACGACAGCGATGCCCGCTATCAGGCCTACGTGGACGCCGAGATCTTCCTGCTCCAGCACGCCCTGGTCATCCCCTGCAGCTACACCTTGAACTGGCAGCTGACCCGGGTCAACGACTACTCCAAGATGTATGCCCTCTACGGCATCGACAACAATCTTTACAAAAACTGGGAGACCAGCAGGGACATCTTCACCACCGCCGACTACGAACGGTTCCAGGCTGAGTTCAACGGCTGATCCCACCCCTGCTCCTGCAATCCGGGCCTGGCGGGGCAGCACCCGTCCGCCCCGGCACTAAAATCTACAAGGAGTACACAGACATGGTAAAGTACACCATCAAGCGTCTGCTGCAGTCCCTCATCACCATCCTGGTAATCGTCACGGTTGTCTTCCTGATGATGCGCATGCTCCCCACGGACTACTACTTCACGGAGGAGCAGGTCATGAAAATGACCGAGGAGCAGAAAAACGACCAGCTGAAGGCGGCAGGACTGCTGGACCCCATTCCCACCCAGCTGGTGCGGTTTTACGGCGACCTGGCCCGGCTTGACTTCGGCGAGTCCCGGAGAATCTCCGTGGGCGTTCCCGTCATGACGGTCATCGCGCAGCGGTTCACCATCTCCATGCGGCTGGGCTGCATCTCACTGGTCCTCTCCCTGGCATTCGGGGTGACCATCGGCATCATCCAGGCCAGAAACAAGGACCGGGTGCTGGACCACCTGGGCACCGCCTACACGATCTTCGTCAATGCGGTGCCGTCCCTGGTCTCCTACTCCCTGGTCCTTGTCTTCGGCGCCCGGGTTCTGGGCCTCCCCTCCCTGTACTCGTCCCGGAGCCCCGTCCGGAGCAGCATCCTTCCCGTCATCTGCCTGGCCCTGTCCTCCATCGCCCACTACGCCCTGTGGACCCGAAGGTACATGGTGGATGAGATGAACAAGGACTACATCAAGCTTGCCCGGGTCAAGGGCATGTCCTCCAAGGACATCATGACCCGGCACGTTCTGAAGAACGCCTTTGTCCCCCTGGTGCAGTACATTCCCGCCTCCTTCCTTCTGACCATCGGCGGGTCCCTGCTGGTGGAGCGGTTCTTCTCCGTGCCCGGCATGGGCCCCCTGATGACCGATGCCATCAACCGCTATGACACCAACGTGGTGCAGACCTGCGTTCTCATCTACGCCAGCCTGGGCATCGTGGGCGTTTTTCTGGGCGATATCCTGATGATGCTGGTTGACCCCCGCATCAAACTCACCGGAGGAGGAAACACCAGATGACCAACAGACAGGACGAACTCTTCCGCATCGTGGAGTACTCCGCGGATGCGGCAGAGCGGATCGGGTATTCCAACTACTCCTACTGGAGGAGCGTTTTCCACAACTTCATGAAGAAGAAGTCCGCCGTGATCATGGCCTGCGTCTTCTTCTTCCTGGTGATCTTCACCTTCATCGCCCAGAAGATCGGCCACTTCAGCTACCAGGACCTGGTCATCGACAACACCAAGGCCTTCATCAGCCCCAATTCCCTGTACTGGTTCGGGACGGACAACATGGGCCGGGACTTCTGGTGCCAGGTGTGGTACGCCGCACAGACCTCCATCCAGCTGGCCCTCATCGTCGCCCTGGGGGAGTGCGTTGTGGGCGTCACCATCGGCTGCCTGTGGGGCTACGTCCGCTGGCTGGACCGGCCCCTCACCGAACTGTACAACATCATCAACAACATCCCCACCGTCATCTACATGACCCTCATCGCTCTGGTGGTGGGCAAGAGCTTCCTCATCATGGCGGTCTCCATGATCGCCATCGGCTGGCTGGTCATGGCCCGCAACGTGCGCAACCTGGTGCTGATGTACCGGGACCGGGAGTACAACCTGGCCTCCCGCTGCCTGGGCACCCCCGTGTGGCGGGTGCTGGTCAAGAACATCTTCCCCTACCTCATCAGCGTTGTCATCCTGCGTCTGGCCCTGTCCATCCCCTCCACCATCGCCCTGGAGTCCACCCTGTCCTACCTGGGCCTGGGTCTGGATGTGGACACCCCGTCCCTGGGCATCCTGCTGCGCAATGCCCGCAACTACTTCCTGGATTACCCGTATCTGCTGGTCTTCCCCGCCGTGATCGTGTCCCTCATCACCGTCACCTTCTATCTGGTGGGCAATGCCTTCTCCGATGCGGCGGATCCCCGCAACCACGTCTAAAGGGAGGAGCACATGAACAGAGAACCGATTCTGTCCGCAAGGGACATCGAAATTGAATTCACGCTGCGGGGCAGGGTCCTGAAGGCCATCCGGCGCTGCTCCGTGGATCTCTACGAGGGGGAGACCCTGGCCATCGTGGGGGAGTCCGGTTCCGGCAAGTCCGTGTTCACCAAGTCCTTCATGGGCATGCTGGATGCCAACGGCCGCATCACCGGCGGATCCATTATGTACCAGGGGGTTGACATCTCCAAATACAAAACCGAAAAGGAGTGGCTGGGCATCCGGGGCAGGAAGATCGCCATGGTCATGCAGGACCCCATGACCAGCCTCAACCCCCTGAAGAAGATCGGCAGACAGATCCAGGAGAGCATCGAGCTCAACCAGGACATCCACGGGGAGCAGGCCAGAAACCTGGCCATCGACATGATGAACCGGGTGGGCATCGCGGATCCCCGGCGGCGGGCCAACCAGTACCCCCACGAGTTCTCCGGCGGCATGCGCCAGCGGGTGGTCATCGCCATCGCCTGCGCCTGCAGACCCCACATTCTCATCTGCGACGAGCCCACCACCGCGCTGGACGTCACGATTCAGGCACAGATTCTGGACCTGATCCGGGGTCTGCAGCGGGACCTGGACATGACCGTCATCTACATCACCCACGACCTGGGGGTGGTGGCCAACGTGGCTGACCGGGTGGCCGTCATGTACGCCGGCCAGATCGTGGAGTACGGCAGGGCGGAAGAGATCTTCTATGACCCCTGGCACCCCTACACCTGGGCACTGCTGTCCGCACTGCCCCAGCTGGGGGAGAAGGGCAAGGCCCTTCCCACCATTGACGGCACTCCTCCCAACCTCTTCAATGAGGTGAAGGGCGACGCCTTCGCCCCCCGGAACAAGACGGCTCTGGCCATCGACTTCCAGGAGGAGCCTCCGTTTTTCCAGGTATCCGAGACCCACCAGGCCAAGACCTGGTATCTGGACCCCCGGGCACCCAGGGTGGAGCAGCCTCCCTCCGTCCGGGCGCTCCGGGAAAAAATGAACAAGGGGAGGTAGTGTGCGGTGCCCGAGAGAGAAACCCTTATCGAATGCAGGGACGTCCAGATCACCTTCGGAACCGGCCGCAGGAAGTTCGTTGCGGTAGACCATGTCAACATCCGGATCTTCAGGGGAGAGACCTTCTCCCTGGTGGGTGAGTCCGGCTCCGGCAAGACCACCATCGGCCGGGCCATTCTTCGCATCAACCCGGTCTCCTCCGGAGAGATCCTCTTCCGGGGCCGGCGCATCAGCGGCAGGATCTCCAGGGAACTGGACCGGGAGGTCATCAAGAAGTGCCAGATGATCTTCCAGGACCCCATGGCCTCCCTGAACGAGCGGGCCAAGGTGGACTACATCGTCTCGGAGGGCCTCATCAACTTCCACCTCTACAGGGATGAGGACGAGCGGCAGATGAAGGTGGAAAAGGCCCTGCGGGAAGTGGGTCTGCTGCCCGAGTTCGCCTCCCGGTTCCCCCACGAGTTCTCCGGCGGCCAGCGTCAGCGCATCGGCATCGCCCGGGCTCTCATCATGGAACCCGAGTTCGTCGTGGCCGACGAGCCCATCTCCGCCCTGGACGTGTCCATCCGCGCCCAGGTGCTGAACCTGCTGAACAACCTGAAGATGAGCCGGGGGCTGACCTATCTGTTCATTGCCCACGACCTCTCGGTGGTCCGCTTCATCTCGGACCGCATCGCCGTCATCCACAAGGGCCGCATTGTGGAACTGGCGGAATCGGAAGAGCTCTTCCTCCATCCCCTCCACCCCTACACCAGGGCCCTGCTGTCCGCCGTCCCCATTCCGGATCCCCTGCTGGAAAAAAAGAAGAAACTGCTGGTCTACGATCCCTCCGTCCACGACTACACCGTGGACAGGCCCCTCTGGAACGAGATCCTGCCCGGCCACTACGTCTGGGGCAACAGCCGGGAACTGGATCAGTATCGCAGGGATCTGGGGCTGTGAGAGGGCGGTTTCGGAAAGAGATGGGACGCACCGTCTTCCGCCAGACCCTCCGCAGGGCGGCCTTCGCCCTCACTGCCGTCACGCTGTGGGACCGCTTCCTCAACAGGGGTACCCTGGGCGTTGTACGGGACGGGTTCCTGGTTGCCGGTGTGTTCCTGCTGGTGCTGGCCTGGTTTTCCTACCTGAAGCTGGACGGGGTGAGGATCCGTCCCCTGCCCGGGCAGCGCGGGAAAGAGCGCCCCGGACCCCGTGCCGCCGGTGACCTGGCGGATTCTGCCGACGGGCACCCCGTCCCCCGGGAGGAACTGGAACCCGATGAGCAGACCCTCTGCGCTCTGCTCTCCAGCCTGACAGCCGGCAGCCTTTTTCTCATCCCCGCTCTGACCGCCCTGCTGGTCTGAACCGCACCCTGGTCTTCCTCCTCTGCCGGAGGAAAGCCTCCCGCCAGGGCTGACCGGGGCCTGTCTGAACCCGCCTTCCGGATGGTGCGCACCACTGTCCGGGAAAACGGGGACCCCGGCAGGGGCCTCTGTGTCACTCATCCGAATTCTTTCAGGCCGGCCCCACCTGACCTGATAACCGCCCGGCCGCAGGCAGCAGGGACTGGGGTAGGCCCGGCTCACAAATCTCTCTTTTCCCATCTGCGGGGACGGTTGACCTGGGGCGCCGGATATGCTATTATCTTGGTGGAGCGGCGAAGACTCAAAAATAATATCCGCACAGCTACTTACCCCCCCTGACTTTCCAGAGTCAGAGGGGGCTGCGGGAAACATGAACCGCAACTCGGATCTCTTGCACACACACACCATGTACAGCGGGGGCAGCTGCGTAATGCCTCTTGTCAGCATCGGCAGATGCTGCCCACTGTATGAAACTCGCCGCTTCCTCTCCAGGGACCGGCCTGCTGCGGAGCGCTGAACCTTCGGGCCGGCGTTCTAAGGCGGGCCGGACCCGCAGAGGGGGATTCACCCCCCCTGAAGGGGACCGGAACCTCCGCCCGATACCCCCCGCAGCCAGCGGCGGCAGAGGTGGAGAGGTGCACACACCATAAGAAACCGGCCGTAAAATACTGCACTCTCCGGTCACCGCGACCGGATCAGTTAAGGAGTGACACCCATGCCAACCCCCGTTCTGGACCGCTTTCTGCGCTATGTGGCCATCGACACCACCTCCCGGGAAGAGAGCGACTCCTTTCCCTCCACACCAGGGCAGCTGACCTTCGGCCGCATGCTGGTACAGGAACTGGAAGAACTCGGTCTCTCCGATGTGAAGCAGGACCGCTACGGCTACGTAACCGCCACCATTCCCGCCACCGTCCCCGGCGTTCCCGTCCTGGGTCTGGTAGCGCACATGGACACCAGCGACGACATCTCCGGCGCCGGCATCCGCCCCCGGCTGGTGAAGTACACCGGGGAGGACATTCTCCTCAACCAGGCGGAAGACATCTGGCTGCGGCCCTCCCAGTTTCCCATTCTGGACCTGTACCGGGACGAGACCCTGGTGGTGACCGACGGCACCACCCTGCTGGGCGCGGATGACAAGGCCGGCGTGGCGGAAATCATGACCCTGGCTCAGCGCATGATGTCTCCGGATGCGCCCCTTCACGGAAAGATCCGCATCGCCTTCACCCCGGACGAGGAGGTGGGAGCGGGAACGGACCACTTCGATGTGAAGGCCTTCGGCGCCGACCTGGCCTACACGGTGGACGGCGGTCCCCTGGGGGAGCTGGAGTATGAGAACTTCAATGCCGCTGCCGCCACCGTGGAGATTTCCGGGCGGAGCATCCACCCCGGTGAGGGCAAGGGCCGTATGATCAACGCCTCCACCATCGCCTGTGAGTTCCACTCCCTGCTGCCTCCCCTGGAACAGCCCGCCTTTACGGAGGGCTACGAGGGCTTCTTCCACCTGTATTCTCTGGAGGGCAACGTGGAGCACTGCACCATGAAGTATCTTCTGCGGGAGCATGACCGGGATAAATTCGCCTTCCAGAAATACCGCATGGCCTCCATCGCCCAGACCCTCAACCTCCGCTGGGGCGAGGGCACGGTACAGGTGAAAATCCAGGACCAGTACGCCAACATGTACTCCGTGATCCGCAATCACATGGAGGTGGTGGAGATTGCCCGGGCCGCCTTCCTGGCCTGCGGCGTGGAACCCCTCATCCAGCCCATCCGGGGCGGGACCGATGGTGCCAAGCTGAGCCAGGCCGGACTGCCCTGTCCCAACCTCTCCACCGGGGGATGCAACTTCCACAGCCGTTATGAGTTCATTCCCGTCAGCTCCCTGGAGCGGATGGCGGATGTGCTGGTCAGTCTGGTCAGCGGAATGGCGCAGGGGCGCTGACGGCTCCCCTTCCCCTGCAGCATGCCGGATGAGACCGCTTCCGGCTCCTGTCCCGGCACACCCCATGAAATCCGGAGCCCGGCGGCAGCTGTCCTGTGATCTGCAGCCGGCGCCTTCCCCGCCCCCACAGGTCCGGGGGCCCGGCTTCCCACAGCCTCTCCTCCGCCCACATCTCCCTCCACACCGCAGATCCCCTCGCAGTCTGGCCGCAAACCGGCGCAGTCCGGGGCCTGCCCTCCGGAAAGGCTCTCCTATCCATCTGTCACACCGTTTCCTGATTTATCTGCAAGGAGGACTCCCATGAACGTATTCGACATCATCGGCCCGGTGATGATCGGGCCTTCCAGTTCCCACACAGCCGGAGCTGTACGGCTGGGCTATGTTGCCCGCAAGATTCTGGAGGACACTCCTGTACGGGCGGAAATCGACCTGGCCGGATCCTTCGCCCAGACCTACCGGGGCCACGGCACGGACAAGGCCCTGGTTGCCGGCATCCTGGGCTTCAAACCGGACGACATCCGCATCCGCCAGTCTCTGGAACTGGCCTCCTCCATGGGTCTGGATTTCTCCTTCCGCCGGGTCTCCATCCCCGGAGCCCACCCCAACACCGCCCGCATCCGCCTCACCGGAGCCCAGGGCAACACCAATGAGATCGTGGCGGCCTCCGTGGGAGGGGGAAACATTCTGGTGACCGAACTGAACGGGATGGATGTCCATTTCACCGGTCAGAGCAACACCCTGGTCATTCTGCACTATGACCGGCCAGGCACCATCGCCGCCGCCACCAACTTCGTGGCCTACTCCGGCGTGAACATCGGCAAGCTCCGTTTCTCCCGCCCCAGCAAGGGCGGACAGGCAGTCATGACCATTGAACTGGACGGCGAAATTCCGGATCCCCTCATTGAGGCCATGCGGATTCTGCCCAACGTGCTCCAGGTGATCATGATCCGCAAAATTTAAGAAGGGAGATCTGACCAGATGCTGACTTATGAAACCATAGAAGAACTCTGCAGCGCTGCCGAAGAGGCCGGTACGACCATCTCCCGGGTAGTTCTGCAGGATCAGGCCGTTCAGATGGAGATCGAGGAATCCGCCCTTCTGGAGGAGATGTCGGTACGTCTGCAGGTGATGGAAGAGTCCGTAAAAACCGGTCTGGATCCGGATCTGCGTTCCGCCTCCGGCCTCTCCGGAGGGGATGCCAGCCAGATGGAGCAGTATGCCAAGGGAGGCGGCATCACCGGCGGCTTCTTCAACCGTTCCATCATGCGGGCCATCGCCGCCTCCGAGTGCAACGCCGCCATGGGCCGTATTGTAGCTGCGCCCACTGCCGGCTCCTGCGGCATTCTCCCCGGCACCATCCTCTCCGTTCTGGCGGAGGGGCAGTGCGGACGGGAGGAGGCCGTCCTGGCCCTCTTCACCGCTTCCGCCTTCGGCATGGTACTCAGCGCCAAGGCCACTCTGGCCGGAGCCGAGGGGGGCTGCCAGGCGGAGTGCGGCTCCGCCGCCGCCATGGCCGCCGCCGCTCTGGTGGAACTGAAGGGGGGCTCCCCCCGCCAGTGCGCCACCGCCTGCGCCTTTGCCCTCAAGAACCAGCTGGGTCTGGTCTGTGACCCGGTGGCGGGTCTGGTGGAAGTCCCCTGTGTGAAACGCAACGCCGCCGGCGTGGCCATCGCCCTCACCGCTGCGGAGATGGCCCTGGCAGGCATCGAAAGCCGCATCCCCGTAGATGAGTGCATCGGCGCTCTCTACGAAGTGGGCCGTTCCCTGCCCGCCTCCCTGCGGGAGACCGCCCAGGGCGGTCTGGCGGCGACGCCCACCGGAATCCGTCTGAAGCAGCAGATATTCGGCGAGGCCGGATCCAACTGACCCGGCCCCTGCCTGTTCCGGACCGGTTTCAGAAGATCATGGGAACGGAAAACTGCATCTTCTCCCCTTTCACCGCATACCCCATCACGCTCTCCATGTAGCGGAAATACCCCTGAGAACCTTCCTCCCTGGTCCAGAAGGCCACCGAGTCCTGAATGCGCAGCAGCCCGGGAATGATCTTCCCGTAGTAGCGCCGCAGGACCTCCGGCTTCTCCCAGTCCGGGTGCTCCTCCTCCAGACACAGGCGTACCTCGCTGTTGGTGAAGGGGTCAAAGGACATCAGCACCGCATGCTCCAGGCAGCCATTCTCCTCGCTGCGCCACTCCTCCAGACCCTCCACCGGCTTTCCGGTCATGTGGCCCCGGAGATCGTGGAGCACAAGGGCCAGTGCCTCATTCATGTGTCTGCCGGTGGTGGACGGATGCTGGCGGTGGGCCCGCATGGCATTCATCTCGATGGGCATCATCATGGTAGCGTTGTTTCGGGCCTCGTCGACGGACATCTTTCCGAAGTCCCGCTCCATGTATCGGAAGATCCGTTCAAGCTGATACTGGTTCATCATTTTCTCCTCCTGCCTGTGGGCCCGGCCGGGCAGGTCCTCCGGCTCCCTGCTCTCCCGGTGGCCGCAGAATTCCTGTCCCGGACAGTCCACCCCGGCCAGAATGCGGCAGCGTTCAGACCCGGAGCACCGGGGGCGGTCCCCTCTGCTGTGTTCCCAACCCTCTGCAGGGCAATTTATCCCTCTGCACCCGCCAGGTGTCACCCGGCAGGTGCAGAGGGAGGCCGGATGTTCCGCTGACAGCAGACCCGGACAAATCTCCGCCATTATACCAGAGAACCCGGGGCCGTGCAACCGCCTCTCCCCCCGGCTTTCCCCGCCGCTGCCGTGAATCAGGCATCCCCGCAGCACAGAGGGGATACACTTCAAATTACAGATGTACTAATGCATAGCTGCTTTTGCAGAATATAAGGGGCATATAGTACATTTTCGGAATATTAACGCCTTATCGCGCAAGGATATGGTCCTCTGCAGACTGAAATTTCCCCAAAATCTCATGGAGGTTTCCCAAAAAGGTCTGACCGGATGCCAGGCGGATCCCCCGGAGACCCAGCCGGAGTTCTCCTCCGGAACAATAAGTTCATTCCTTTTTGGGAAGCCCCCATGTACAGCTGTTCCATCCATCCGTTTTTCATCCTCTGCAAGACAAAATCATACCTTACCACCCTCCATTTCAGTCTTTCTTAATCTGATTCGTGAAACAATTTTCCGTTATGAGCCCGTTCTGCCGCGAAAGGCAGCATATTCAGGACATGTTGGTACCCGGCCTGGTTCTGCCAGGAAATCAGAAGCCGGACAGGCCAGGCAGGATTCCTGACTTTCAGCAAATCTCCGGAAAATCCCCAGCGCAAGGAAATCCTGTCCGCTGTACTAAACAGTCTGCTGCAGTCCATTTAATTTCTCCTATTTTTCCTGGTCTCAATGTTCTATCGACATTCTCTCCGTTGAATCTGTAAACCATTATTAATTTCTGATGTCACATTTCCGCTCATATACCATCATATAAGAAAAGGCAGTCCTCATCTCCGGATGAAAATCTGCCGGTATCCGCAATCCTGGCCGCCCCTCTCAGCAGGCTCACTGAGATCGCCTTCGTTTTTATCCCTTCCGTGTTTATGTACCACAACAGATCCGTCTTGCAGCGATGAAAAAATATTTCCTGAGACACGTCTCAGTACCCCGCTGATGTGCTCTTTCGCCTCATCCCTCACAGAGAAGCACATCTGCTGCGCCAATCTCAATTCACTCATCGCATTTCTCAAAGCACTGCAGAACCTCTCACCAACCTGAAAGGGACGTGATACTTTGTCAACCAGAATGAAATCCCGGATTGTCGCCATG
>CAYXVN010000090.1:0-1758 GCA_964468565.1 uncultured Oscillospiraceae bacterium
GGTAAGGATGAGGTCGGCAGTTCGAATCTGCCCAGCAGCTCCACAAAAGCGCCTGAAATCGTCAGATTTCAGGCGTTTTTGCATGTTTAGATGTCTTCAGCTCCTGACGCCCGACTCAGAGTGCCGTGAAGAGAGAGGGAAATCAGGTCTGCTGCTGGGCGGGGCCTTCGGGCAGCCGGGTGTGCAGGTACTCCTGGAAGATGTCCTGGGGCACAAGACCGCCGCCGGTGGCCCAGACCACCTGGGTTGCCTGAGACAGGCGGGTGTCGTCCAGGCCGTGGGCCCGGCGGTATTCCCGGTCGGAGAGCAGCCCCACCGGGCCGGCGAAGCAGGCACAGGCGGAAGGTTCGATGCGCAGGTGTTCCGTTTCGTCCAGGAGACGGAGCCAGTGGAAGAGCTGCCCGTCCTCCACGGTGAACACGCCGGAGAGCAGGGGAGTCATCAGCCGGGTGACAAAGCCGGAGGGACTGGGGCAGGCGAGACCGTCGGCCTCCGTGATGCCGGAGCGCAGGAAGCAGCGGACATCCGCCCGTTCGTGAAGTCCGGTGGCGATGCCCAGAAGGACGGAGGGACACTCCACCGGCTCGATGAAAAAGCAGTGGACACAGTCCCGGAACAGCCGCTTCAGGCCGTAGGATACACCACCGGGGGCGCCCCCCACTCCGGCGGGGATGTAGACCAGCAGAGGATGGTCCTCGTCCACGGTGATTCCCATGGATGTGAGCTGGTTTTTCAGCCGTCCGGCGGCCACCGCGTACCCGAGAAACAGATCTTTCGAATGTTCGTCATCCACGAAGTAGCTCATGGGATCCAGAGCGGAGAGGCGGCGTCCCTCCGCCACGGCGGCGGAGTAGTCGCCTTCATATTCGATGACCTGGGCCCCCTTGCGGCGCAGAAGGTCTTTTTTCCACTGGCGGGCATCGGCAGACATGTGGACCTTCACGTGAAATCCCAGGGCGGCCCCGCTGATGCCGATGGACAGCCCCAGATTGCCGGTGGACCCCACCTGAATGGTGTAGCGGCCAAAAAACTCCCTCCGGTCCGGTTCCGCCAGGGTGGCGTAGTTCTCCCCCGGCTGCAGGAGCCCGGCATTGAGGGCCAGGGTTTCTGCGTGTTTGAGCACTTCGTAGATGCCGCCTCTGGCTTTCACGGAGCCGGCGATGGGAAGATGGCTGTCCAGTTTCAGCAGCAGACGCCCGGGAATGGCGCCCAGGGCGCTGCTCATGCGGGGGATCTCCACCAGAGGAGACTCGATGCGGCCGCTGTCTGCCCGGGTCTCCGGGAAGACACGGGCCAGAAGGGGGGCAAAGCGCTCCAGACGCAGACGGGCGTCCTCGATGTCCGCATCGGAGACGGTGTCCCGGCAGAGGGGATCTGCCTGGGCGAAGGGAAGCAGGCCGGGATTGCGCCAGAAGGTGCTTCGGCCCTGAAAAACGGCGTCGAGAGAGGGGTCCCGGGCCAGAAAGGGCTGCAGGTAGGTCAGGTCCTGTGGATACATGGGGATTCTCCTTCCAATGGGATGGGGTCTGCTGCTGATTGGGGAGAGAAACTGCTGCCGGGCAGTCAGCCGTCCAGTTTCTTCCGGGACAGGTCCAGGATGGGTCCTTCTTTCCGGGAACAGTCTGGACCGGAAGGGAGCCGGCGGATGAGGAGGGCAGACGGGATCATCTGCAGCAGGGGGCCTGCAGATGGGAAGACAGTTCTGATTGTACCATGAATTTCTTCCGGAGGCAAGAGAGGCCGAGCGGCTCGGCACCG
>CAYXVN010000090.1:1858-10372 GCA_964468565.1 uncultured Oscillospiraceae bacterium
ATGGTGACCGGGTCCGGTCTGACCTGCCTGGCGGCATTCCGGAAGAGAAGCCGCTTCTGCCGGAATCAGCCCTGGGATCCTTGCGCAATCCGGGTCCGCAGTATATACTGGTTAGATACGGGAGACGGGCCCCTCTCTTCGGAGAGGATAACCGTCTTTCTCCGGAGGTGGAACCATGTCGGTCACTTGCTATCACAAGCTGGTCCGGGATCGGATCCCGGAGATCATCGAAGAGAGTGGAAAGGTCTGCGTCACGGAGGTTCTCTCCCGGGAGGACTATCTTCTCATGGTGGATGCCAAGCTGGATGAGGAACTGGCGGAATACCACCGGGATCAGAATCTGGAGGAGCTGGCGGATCTGCTGGAGGTGCTTTTCGCGGCAGCGCAGGCCCGGGGATACACCCTGGAGGAACTGGAGCAGGCAAGAGCTGAGAAGGCAGCGAAGCGGGGCGGATTCACACGCAGACTGCTGCTGAAGGAAGTCCGGGAGCCGGAGGAGGCACAGTCATGACCGTTCTGAAGGAGCCGGCCTTCCCGGATGCCAGGGAACTGTTCATCCAGCTGTTCAGCGAGGCCTTCGGAGCAGAGAAGGCCGGTTTTCTGTATGATCAGTACCGCTTCGAGGACATCGCCCACAACAGCCGCCAGGTGGATTTTCTGCTGGAACACGACGCCAGACGGGTGGCCATCGAACTGGTGGAGGAATCGGACAGTTCCGAAGACTTCCGTGGAGATGCCCTGGCGGACAGGCTCCTGAAGGCAAACAGCATGACCCATCTGGGCTGGGAGGTCTACCGCTGGGCGGTCAGACAGATGAAGCAGCATCCCAAGGATGTGAAGGAAGAACTGCGCCTTTTCCTGGGTCCGCATCCCAGTTTCCAGGAGATTTCGGACTTTCTGCCTCCCCAGCGGGGCAGATCGCTGGACTGCTCGGATCTGGAACTGCGGGACCATCAGATCAGGGCCCTGGCCGCTCTGGAGGAGATGCGGCGCAACCGGGAGAGCATTGCCCTTATCTGCCATGCCACCGGGATGGGCAAGACGGTTACGGCCGTCATGGATGCCATGCGCTGCGGGGGGCGGACGCTGTTTCTGGCCCACACCCGGGAACTGGTGGAGCAGGCAGCCCAGACGTTCGAGCGCTACTGGCCGGAGGTGAGCACCGGCCGCTTTATGGACTCTCTCCGGGAGTCCGGAACCCATGTGGTGTGCGGCAGCATTCAGAGCGTCTCCCGAAACCTGAACTGCTTTTCCCGCACGGCCTTTTCCTACCTGATCATCGATGAGGCACACCACGCCGCGGCGGAGAGTTACCGGAGGGTTCTGGCCTACTTCCGCCCCTCCTTCACCCTGGGCCTTACGGCCACGCCGGACCGGGCGGATGACCGCAGCATTCTGGAGATTTTCCGCAACACGGCCCATCGGCTGGATCTCCGGGAGGCCGTGGAACTGGGAGAGCTGACTCCGCTGCGCTGCATCCGGGTGCGCACCAACATCGACCTCTCGGACGTAAGGTACAACAGCATCCAGTACAACCAGCGGGACCTGGAGCGGAAGCTCTATGTGCCTGGGCGCAACCGGCTCATTGTGGATACTTGGGAGAAGTTCTGTCAGGGACGCCGGACGGTGATTTTCTGTGTTTCCGTGAGCCATGCCCGGCAGATCGCCGGAATGCTGCAGGACCGGGGATTTGCAGCGGCGGCAGTCTCCGGGAATATGAACTCCAGAGAGCGGCAGAGGGTGCAGGAGCGCTTTCGGCGGGGAGATATCCTGGTTCTCTGTGCCTGTGATCTGCTGAATGAGGGCTGGGACTGCCCGGAGGTGGAAGTCCTCTTCATGGCCCGTCCCACCATGTCCCGGGTTCTTTACACCCAGCAGCTGGGGCGGGGCATGCGGAAGTCTCCCGGTAAGGACTTCCTGATGGTCTTCGACTTTGTGGACAACGCAGGCCGATTCAACTGCCCCTGCTCCCTGCACCGCCTGCTTCACCTGCGGGACTACCGGCCCGGCCAGTATGTGGCCGCTCCTGCTGCCCTGAGGGTCCCCGAGGCGGCACTCTACCAGCGGGGGGAGAGGCCGGAGGCTCTTCTGGACTGGCCCATCCAGGTCCAGGACTATGAACTGGTGGAGCTGTTCAGCTGGGAGGAAGAGGCCCGGGACATGATCTCCCAGGTGGAATTTGTGCGGCAGGTCAGTGCCCAGGAGGAGACCATTACCCGCTATCTGAAGGAGGGGAAGCTGAAGGCAGACCTGGAGGTTCCCATGAGCGGAGGGAGAGTTTTCCGCTATTTCAGCCGGGAGACCCTCCAGAGCAGTGCGGAGAAGTTCGGCTGGACCATCATCGGGGACGACAACCGCAAGGAGGTCTTCCTGGACATGGTCCGGCAGATGACCATGAGCTACTCCTACAAGCCTGTGCTGCTGAAGGCCATCCTGCGCAATGCGGACCCGGAAGGCCGGGTGAAGCTTTCGGACCTGGTGTCTGATTTCCGCGGCTTCTACGAGGACCGGAGAGAGCGGGGCCTTGTGGTGGAGAAGCCGAACAGTCTCTATGCCCGGAAAGAATATACCGACCGGGAGGTGGAGCGCAACATTCTGCAGTTTCCTTTTGCCCGCTTTGAGGGTATGGGGCTGATGCGTCACACCAGGACGCTGGGGATTATCCAGGTGGAGGAGACGGTCTGGAACTTTCTCACGGAGGAGGAGAAAGAGGAGATCGTCCGGATCTGCGACCGGAAGCTGGAGGAGTACTACCGGCGCATCGGGTCATCCTGAGGGACTGCTCCGGACAGATCCTGGGGCAGTGGAGAGCAGATTGTGAACGGCGTACACGGCAGGAAGGAGGAAGAGACATGCTGGACCGGTTGAAGCTTCAGGAATACCGGAATCTGTACAAAGCGAAGTTTTCTGCCTGGTTTGAAGGGGAGAATCACGACGGAGAGCGCTATAAATGGGAGGCGGTACAGTGGTTTCAGGAGAACTGGAGGGATGATGTGGCGGCAGAGGAGTTTCCCTCCATGCTGCAGGCATCTCTCCTGCAGACGGAGGGACTGCTGGCCGCTGACCACTTTTTTCCCCGCAGCATGATTCACTCGCTCGCTGTGGCCAGGCCGGGGGACGTTCAGGCCATGTTCCGGGATCTTTTCGATGAGGACAGGGATGTGATCGGGAGGATTGAGGCCTTCCGCTCGAAGGCGGACCGGCTGCTCCAGGAGGTGGGAGGGGAAGGACGAAGCCACGACCAGACGGAGAATGCCATCACAACCTATCTGTGGTTGCGGTATCCGGACCGGTACTACATTTATCGCTACGATGTGGTCCGGGCGGCAGCGGAGGCTCTGGGGGGCGGATACTCCTTCCGCAAGGGAGAGGATCCGGAAAACCTGCGCAGCTTCCTTGCCCTGTATGACGACATCTGCGGACAGCTTGCCGAAGATGAGGAGCTGGTCAGCATGCTCCGGGACCATCTGGACCGGAAATGCTATCCGGATCCCAGGCTGAAGACCCTGACCACGGATTTCTGCCTGTTTGTGAGCAGACTGGCCTTGGAGAGGGGAGCATCCGGTGGGGAGAACTGGATTCAGCCGGAGTACACCCCCGGCTTTTCCGTGGAGCAGTGGGGCCGTCTTCTGGAGGACTCCGATGTCTTTACCTCTAGAGCGAAGAGAGTGGTCAGGCGCCTTCTGGACTGCGGAGGGGAGGCCTCCTGTGTCCAGATGGCCGGCCGGTACGGGGGTTCGTGGAATTTTTACAATGTGACGATATCAAAGCTGGGCAGCCGGATTCACCAGCACAGCGGCTGTCCTGCCCCTCAGAGGGACAGGATGGGGCCGAACTGGTGGCTGATCCCCGTTCAGGGCAGAAGGGCCCGGAAGGACGAGCAGGGATCCTACATTTTCAGGCTCCGCCCGGAACTGAAGGAGGCTCTGAAACACGTGGACCTGAGCGGGATTCCCCTCTATGAGCCGGGTGCCGGCAAAGCACCGGTTCAGACGCAGCCGAAACAGGCGTTCTGGTGGCTGACGCTTCCCGGAGAGGACGTGGTCTGCACCCTGGAGGGGGAGAGCGGCCGGGAAGGAGACGGTGAAGGGCAGCCGGAGGCCCGGGACGGAGATCCGGTGGTCATTTTCACCGGGGGGAGTGTGGAGAAACTCACATCCATGGGCAGGATATCCCTCCAGCCTGGCGGGAGAGGAGGCTGTGTGGTCCGGACGGAGCAGCTGCAGGTTCCCCTGGATCTGGAGAGGGCCAGAGCCTGTCTGAGCCCGAAAACGGCAGAGGGGATTCTCTCCGGGGGGCGACTTCTCTCCCTGACGGAACCGGAGTACAGTGCTCTTGTCCGGGAGATCCGGAGGGCCAATCCGTCTTCTGCCCGGATCCGCCGGGAACCCTACACCAGGGAGGACTTCCTCAGGGAGGTCTACCTGGAGGAGGCGAAGTATGACCGCCTGGTCCGGCTGCTGGAGAGGCGCAGGAACATCATTCTCCAGGGCGCTCCGGGGACGGGAAAGACCTATGCCGCCCGCCGGCTGGCCTGGTCCATCCTGGGGGAAAAGAACGAAGAGCAGGTGGAGCTGGTTCAGTTTCATCAGAGCTATGCCTATGAAGATTTTGTGATGGGCTACCGGCCGGACGGCGAGGGATTTCATCTCAAGCCCGGCGTGTTCTTCTCCTTCTGTGAGAAGGCCGCCCGCAGGCCGGAGGAGAAGTTCTTCTTCCTGATCGATGAGATCAACCGGGGCAATCTGAGCCGGATCTTCGGGGAACTGCTGATGCTCATCGAGGGGGATTACCGGGACACATCCGTCACCCTGTCCGCCAACGGCATGCCCTTTGCCGTGCCCGGCAATGTTTATCTGATCGGCATGATGAATACGGCGGACCGCAGTCTTGCCGTGATCGACTACGCCCTGCGCAGGCGCTTCAGCTTTGTGGACATGGAGCCGGGCTTCGAGACCGAAGGCTTTGTCCGCTATCGGCGGAATCTGAACCATCCGGGGCTGGATGCTCTGGTGGAAAAGGTCCAGGAACTGAACCGGGAGATTCGGGAGGACCGCTCCCTGGGCAGCGGCTGCATGATCGGCCACAGCTGGTTCTGCGGATGCAGTGCCTGCACGGAGGAGTGGCTGGAGTCCATTGTACGCTTCGACATCGTTCCCACTCTGCGGGAGTACTGGTTCGATGACCCGGACCGGGTGGAGCGCTGGGAGCGGGATCTTCTGGGTGCCCTGTCATGAAAGTGAACCGGACAATTCTCATCCGCAACATCTACTGTATGCTGGCATATGCCTTTTCGGATCTGCGCTTTGAGAAGGAAGAGCCTCTGGCGAAGGAGGAGTTCGACAACATCCACAGTCTGTTTGCCGCCATGCTGGCCAGCGGTGTGGGCAGGCAGCTGAAGCAGGGGCTCTACCGGGAGTACCGGGACCGGAGAGAGACACTGTCCACGGTACGGGGACGGCTGCAGATGAGGGAAACCATGCTCCAGCGCATGGCGCGCCGTCCCGGACTGGTCTGCGAATATGACGAACTCTCGGAAAACTGCCTGTTTAACCGTATTCTGAAGACCACCATGTGGCTGCTGCTGCGCCATCCGGGGGTGAAGGAGGAGTACCGGGCTGCCCTGAGGCGCTGCTATTTCCGGTTTTCCGCCGTGGACTTTGCAGATCCGGCCTCCATTCCCTGGAGGACTCTGCGGTTCCAGAAGTCCAATCAGAGCTACCGCCTCCTTCTGGGGGTCTGTCAGCTTGTGCTGGAGGGCATGCTTCTGACCACGGAGCAGGGGGAGTATCAGCTGGCCTCCTTTGTGGATGAGCAGCAGATGCATCGGCTGTACGAAAAGTTTCTTCTGGAGTACTACCGGAAGGAGTGGGGATCCCGGGTGCGGGCCAATCCCGCCCAGGTAAGCTGGGCCCTGGACGATGATGTGCGGGACCTGCTGCCGGCAATGAGGACCGATGTCACCCTGGAGCAGGGAAACCGGGTTCTCATTCTGGACGCCAAGTTCTACCGATCCAGCACCCGGGGATCCGACCGGCGCACCCTCCACTCGGCAAACCTGTATCAGATGTTTGCCTATGTGAAGAACCGGGATGCCGGATTTGGGACCAGGCCCCACCAGGTCTCCGGTCTGCTGCTCTACGCCCGGACGGTGGATCCTGTGCAGCCGGATGTGACCTACCGTATGAGCGGGAACCGGATCGGTGCCCGCACCCTGGACCTGAACCTGCCCTTCCAGGAGATTGCCGCATGTCTGGATGCCATTGTGGAGGAGTTTTTCCCTCCCCGCTGAGGGGGAAAAGGCCCGGTTCCCTGCCAGGGAGCCGGGTTTTTCTTCTGCTTTCCGGAGAGGGGCAGGGAAGCAGTTTCACCCGCCGGAGAAGGAATGGGGTTGAGAATGCCGACGTCGTCGGCGGAGAGACCGCTGACGACTCCTTGGTGGGTCCGGGCGGTTCCCGCCCGCCGGGAGGCAGGTGTGTCTGTCTGGGGCAGAATCTCCCGCTCCAGTCCCGAACAGCAGGAATCTTCACAAAGTCTTTACAGCAAAATGTCATAAAAGGAATTGACGGTTTCCCCGAAGTCGTGTATACTTTACCAAAAGGGTAAAGTACAGGGGGGATCTCAGATGTTCCTGACCCGGGAATCGGACTATGCTCTGCGGATCCTCCGTGCCCTGCACCGGAAGGGTCAGCTCTCTGCCCGCAGCATCGCCGAGATGGAGAAACTTCCCCTGCCCGTCACCTACAAGACTCTGGAGCACCTGATCCGTTCCGGTCTGGTGGGAAGCCAGCGGGGACCTGAGGGGGGCTATTATCTGGCCAGGGCCTGTGAGGAGCTGACGCTCTACGACCTGCTGCAGGCCATGGAAGCAGATCTGCTGGTGAACCGCTGCATGGAGAGGAACTACCGGTGCGAAACCTGCCCGGACGGCATGGAGGCCTGCGGCCTCCACAGGGAGTGCTGCCGCATTCAGGCTGTTCTGGAGACGGAACTGCAGCGCAGACCACTGAGCGAAATACTGGAATGATCGAAACGAAGGAGGAACGCACATGCTGTACCAGACCACGCAAGAACACGAGGCCCTGCGGGCCAGGATCCGGGAATTTGCGGAGGAATCCGTCCGGCCCATTGCCTTCATGATGGACCAGCAGAACGAATTCCCCATGGATGCCGTGCGCAAGCTTGCGGATATGGGCCTGATGGGGATCCCCTATCCGAAGGAGTACGGCGGAGCCGGACTGGACGTTCTCAGCTATGCCATCGCCGTGGAGGAACTGGCCCGGGTGGACGGCGGAACGGGGGTCATTCTCTCCGCCCATGTGTCCCTTGGCTCCTGGCCCATCTTCGCCTTCGGCACGGAGGAGCAGAAACAGAAGTACCTGGTGCCTCTGGCGAAGGGCGAAAAGATCGGCGCCTTCGGTCTTACGGAGCCCAACGCCGGCTCGGATGCCGGCGGTACCGAGACCACTGCAGTGGATAAGGGCGACTACTATCTGCTCAATGGCGGCAAGATCTTCATCACCAACGCCCCCATTGCGGACACCTATGTGGTCTTTGCGGTGACCACGCCGGACATCGGCACCCGGGGCATTTCCGCCTTCATCGTAGAGAAGGGCTGGGAGGGCTTCAACTTCGGAGACCACTATGACAAGATGGGCATCCGCTCTTCCTCCACCGCCGAGCTCATTTTCAACAACGTGAAGGTCCCCAAGGAGAATCTTCTGGGCAAGGAGGGCCAGGGCTTCAAGATCGCCATGGCCACCCTGGACGGGGGACGTATCGGCATCGCGGCCCAGGCTCTGGGCATTGCCCAGGGGGCCTATGAAAACGCCCTGGCCTATGCCAAGGAGCGGGTCCAGTTCGGCAAGCCCATCGGCTTCCAGCAGGCCATCGGCTTCAAACTGGCGGATATGGCCACCAAGCTGCGCTGTGCCCGGTTCCTGGTTTACTCCGCTGCGGAACTGAAGGATGCCCACGAGCCCTACGCAAAAGAGGCTGCCATGGCAAAGATGTATGCCTCCGACACCGCTTTGGAAGTGACCAACAGTGCCCTGCAGATCTTCGGAGGCTCCGGCTTCATGAAGGGCATGGAGGTGGAGCGCGCCTACCGGGACGCCAAGATCACCACGATTTACGAGGGCACCAACGAGATTCAGCGGGTGGTCATCTCCGCCTCCCTGCTGGGCAAGCCGCCCAAGTCCGACAGCGGTTCCTCCAGCCGGCCCAAGAAGCCCGCCCCCATCACCGGCGTGCGCAAGAAGCACATCTTCTGGGACGGCACCAGCGAGGACAAGGTGAACGAACTGGTGGCGGCTCTGAAGAAGGACGGCTACGATTTCACCGTGGGCATTCCCATCGACACGCCCATTGTCCAGGCCGAACGGGTGGTCTCTGCCGGCAAGGGCATCGGGGAGAAGGAGAACATGAAGCTCATCGAGGACCTGGCGAAGGCCGCCGGTGCTGCCATCGGCTCCTCCCGTCCCGTGGCCGAGACCCTGAAGTATGTGCCACTGA
>CAYXVN010000091.1:0-5560 GCA_964468565.1 uncultured Oscillospiraceae bacterium
TGCCCACCTTGGGGGGCGCGGGCTGGTTGTAGAACTTGACCCACAGGCACTCCATCAGCTCCAGCGCCCGGTCCCGGGTGAGGATCCCCTCCTCCACGTCCTTCTCGTAGAAGGGGCCCAGATGCTGGTCAAAGTGGCCGGGGGAGTAGGCATCCCAGGGGTTCAGCTCGCTGGTCACCGCCAGATGGGTGAACCAGTAGTGCTGAATGGCCTGCCAGTAGGTCTGGGGCCGGTGGGCGGGCACCACATCGCAGTTGGCGGCAATCTGCAGAAGTTCCTGCCTGCGCTGCTCGTCCTGGCAGGTGGCCGCCATCTGCCGGGCCAGCTCCCCGTAGCGTCTGCCCAGAATCATGATGGCATCGCAGCAGATGCTCATGGCGTTGAGCTGGTTGCGCCGGTCCAGGGCCTCCGGGTCGTGGAGGTAATCCAGGGCCTCCAGGGCATCCTGGATGTCCTTCTTGTAGTCCAGATAGCCCTTCTCAAAGATCTTGACGGAACCCACGGTGTGGCCGGGGCCCCGCTGCTCCATGAACTCGGTGAAGATGCCCGCCTCATAGGCGTCCTTCCAGGCAGGGGTCATGCTGCTGAGGATCCGGTGGCGCATGGAGCGCTCCTCCCAGTAGGGGATGATCTGCTCCTCCTGGATCTTCAGGTCCTCCTGGGTGACGGTGAAATTCACCACCTTGCGGTCGTTCATGTTGTGCATGTCCTCCAGGGTGTGGCAGCACAGCTCGGGGAAGGTGGGAGAGGACTGGGGGCCGTCCCCCTTCTCGCCCACGATCAGCTCCCCCTCCCCGATGTACAGCTTCTTATGGGAGAAGAAGTGCTTCAGGGTCAGGGCCCGCAGTTCGGGAACGGACACCTTGCCCTCGTACTTCCGGTAGGCCTCCGTCTCCAGAACGGCCCGCTCCATGTAGATGTGGGGCTGTGTCTCCACGCTCTGTTTTCTCAGTTTCCGGATGCGCTCGTTCATGCCGCGCTCCTGCATTTCTGCCATGTTGCTAACCTCCTGTCTGGATGTTGGGGAAGCCGCTGCGGCGGAAGGTCTCCATGACCTGTTCCAGCCACTCCTCCGACGGCGCCCCCAGGCCCGCACCGTCATAGGGGCGCTCCAGCTTCCGGTATTTGCTGCTGCCCGCGTCGTGGTATTTCAGCAGGTACACCCGGTACACCCGGATGCGGTTGTCCTGAAGAAAGCGGATGACCTGCTGAATGTGCCCGTCCGTGGCGTTGACTCCCGCGATGAGGGGCAGACGGATGCTGATTCTGGCCCCGTCCCCGCTGAGCCGGACCAGATTCTCCAGGATCAGCCGGTTGTCCGCCCCCGTCCAGGTCCGGTGGGCCTCCGGGTCCATCAGCTTGATGTCATAGAGAAAGGTATCCGCATAGGGGAGAAGACGGCGGAGATGCTCATAGGGCACATGGCCGCAGGTGTCGATGTCCACGCTGTAGCCCCTCTCCCACAGCCGCCGGGCCAGAAGCTCCACATAGTCCATGTCCTGGGCCAGAACCTCTCCCCCGGAGAGGGTGATGCCGCCCCCGGACTGCTCGTAGAACATCCGGTCCCTCTCCAGCTCCCGGATCAGCTCCCCCATCTCCCACTGCCGGCCGGCCACCTCCCGGGCGTTGTGATTGCACCGGCCTGCACACTCCCCGCAGGCGGTGCAGCGGGTCCGGTCGGTGACGGGACGGCCCTCCCCCCCGAAGGAGATGGCCCCCCGGGGACAGGCCTCCAGGCAGGCTCCGCAGCCGGTGCAGCGGTCGGGATAGTACATCAGATCCGGCCCGTAACCCTGGCTCTCCGGGTTGTGGCACCAGCGGCAGGCCAGGGGGCAGCCCTTGAAGAAGACGGTGGTGCGGATGCCCTCCCCGTCGTGGATGGAAAACTTCTGGATGTTGAAAATCAGCGGTGTGGTCATGTTCCTCTCCCCCTGCGCCGGAACACCCCCGGCCGGGGTCTGCCTCCCGGAAGAGGGAGGGCAGAACCCGGCACCGGGTCTCTCCGGAGGGGACCTGATCCCGGGTCCCGGGCAGTGCCCCGGAGGCGGGAAATCCCCTGTCTTCAGTATAGCCTTCTGCCCCGGGAATGTAAAACAAAAAATCCGCATTGCCTGCATGCAGGACCTTCATGTTTTACGTCCGACCCCCCTCGCCTTCCGGAAACCCCGATCCCCCATTTCGCTGCTGCCGGGGGCCGTCCCCCAGGCCCCGGACCTCTCGCCGGAGCGGCAGGCTCTACCTTTTTCCCCGGGGCTGTGGTATACTCTCTCTCAGATCCGGCACCGGCTGCCGGAAGAAGGGAGGCCACTTTCATGAAAATCGGGGACATCCAGCTTTTCCTTGCCGTCACGGAGGAGGGCAGCGCCACCCAGGCCGGCAAGCGGATGGGCTACACCGAGTCCGGGGCCAGCCACATCATCCGCAACCTGGAGCGGGAGATCGGCCTTCCCCTGTTCACCCGCACCCGGAAGGGCCTGGTTCTCACCCCCACCGGGGAGCACCTGCTGCCCTACCTGCGCAGAATCGTCACCGCCCACGAGCTGTTCACCCAGGAGGCCTCCGCCCTGCGGGGGGTGTGCCAGGGGCACATCGTGGTGGGGGCCTATACCAGCATCGCCGTGCAGTGGCTTCCCGCCGCCCTGCGCCGCTTTCACCACCGCTGGCCCAACATCTCCGTGGAGATCTGGGAGGGACACTACTCGGAGTTTCTCACCTGGCTGGAGCAGGGCTCCATCGACTTCGCCCTCACCGGCCAGGGGGACGAGGAGGCGGAGGGCATGGACTGGATCGAGCTGAAGCGGGAGCCCTTTCTGGCCGTCTGCCCGGCGGATTCCCCCTTTGCCGGCCAGGATGCCTTCCCCCTCACCCAGCTGGAGCAAACCCCCTGCATCCTGCCCTGCGTCATCGATGTGGATCTCTTCAACAGTCTGCAGCGCCTGGGCATCCGGCCCCAACAGCTCATCACCTCCCGGGAGGAGTTCACCATCCTCTCCCTGGTGGGCCAGGGGCTGGGGGTCTCCATCCGGCCGGAGCTGATGCTGCGGGGCTACCGGGGGGACAGCGTGCTGCTGCCCGTCCGCCCGGCTCTGGAGCGCACCCTGGGCATCCTGATCCCCTCTCTGGAAAATGCCTCCCCCGCGGCCCGCAGCTTCCTCGGCTGTGTCCGGGAGACGGTGGCGGACCTGGAGGGACAGCAGACCCCACCCTGCGCCCTGGAGTTTGCCAGCCGCCGGGAGCCGGATCAGCCATTCCAAAATTGAGCGGAGGGCATTCCATTCTGGCGTCCCTCCCCAAATTGACCTGCCGAGGAGGCTGTGCTATAGTGAACGGGAGAGGAGTGCCCCCAAAGGGCAGCTTCCTCCCCCTTACTTCTCGTTGTGGAGGTTGAAATGCTATGGCGAATGCATACTTTACCATCGCCCGGCCCGCCAACGACCCCTTCCGGGGCTATCTGCCCGGCAGCCCGGAGCGGGCGGAGCTGAAGGAAGAACTGGAGCGGCAGGCCGGCCAGGTGGTTCAGATTCCTCTGATCATCGGCGGCAAAGAGGTGTGGACCGATCGCACCATCCAGGTCACCATGCCCCACGACCACCATCACGTCCTTGCCCAGTGCTGCATGGCCGGGGAGGCCGAGCTGAAGATGGCCATCGATGCCGCCCTGTCCGCCCGGGAGGCCTGGGAGGACCTGCCCTGGGAGCACCGCTCCGCCATCTTCCTGAAGGCCGCCGACCAGATCACCGGCTCCTACCGGAAGGTCCTCAATGCCGCCACCATGCTGGGCCAGTCCAAGACCGTGTTCCAGTCGGAAATCGACATCGCCGAACTGGCGGACTTCCTCCGCTTCGGGGTGTGGAGTGCCCAGGAGATCTTCCGGGATCAGCCCGCCAGCAGCGACGGGGTGTGGAACCGCCAGGACTACCGGCCCCTGGACGGCTTCATCTGCGCCATCTCCCCCTTCAACTTCACCTCCATCGGCGGCAATCTGCCCACCGCCCCCGCCATTGTGGGCAACGTGGCCCTGTGGAAGCCCTCCCGCACCGCCGTTCTGTCCAACTACTATTACATGAAGCTGCTGCAGTGGTGCGGCCTGCCCGACGGCGTCATCAACTTCGTGCCCTGCACCGGCAGCGACATGTCCCGCTACGTGGTCAGCCACCCCAGAATGGCCGGCTTCCACTTCACCGGCTCCACCGCCGTATTCCAGAGCGTGTGGAAGCAGGTGGGCGAGCACATCGACTCCTACACCAACTACCCCCGCCTGGTGGGGGAGACCGGGGGCAAGGACTTCATCTTCGCCCACCCCTCCGCGGACATCGAGCCCCTGGTGGCCGCCATTGTCCGGGGCTCCTTTGAGTATCAGGGTCAGAAGTGCTCCGCCTGTTCCCGGGCCTTCATCCCCGCCAGTCTCTGGCCTGTGGTGGAGAAGCGGCTGAAGGAGCAGACCGCCACCCTCCGGGTGGGAGATGTCCGGGACTTTGACACCTTCATGGGGGCCGTCATTGACCAGGCCGCCTTTGAGACCTGCCGGGGCTATCTGGACCGGGCCGCCGCCTCCCCGGACTGCGAGATCGTCACCGGCGGCGGGTACGACGACAGCAGGGGCTGGTTCGTGGAGCCCACCATCCTCCGCTGCAAGACCCCCACCTACGAATCCATGGTGAAGGAGATCTTCGGCCCCATTGTCTCCATCTACGTCTACGAGGATGACAGGCTGGAGGAGACCCTGGCCATCTGCGACAGCGCCTCCCCCTACGCCCTCACCGGGGCCATCTTCGCCCAGGACCGGCAGGCCATTGCCCGGATGGAGCGGGCTCTGCGCCACGCCTCCGGCAACTTCTACATCAATGACAAGTGCACCGGCGCCGTGGTGGGACAGCAGCCCTTCGGCGGCGCCCGGGCCTCCGGCACCAACGACAAGGCGGGCACCGTGCTCAACATGATCCGCTGGGTCAGTGCCCACTCCGTCAAGGAGACCTTCTCCCCCTCCCCCGCCATCGCCTACCCCTACATGGCGGAGAAGTAGCTTCCACCGAGGGGACCGGAGCTGTGATTTCCATCCACCGGGAGGGATACAGATGAACGGCACCCCCTTCGGCACCATGCCGGACGGCACCGTCGTGGAGCAGTACCGCCTGGACAGCGGCCCCCTCTCCTGTGACATTCTCACCTACGCCGGCACCCTGCGCTCCCTCCGGGTGCCGGACCGGCTGGGCCGGCCTGTGGACGTGGTCCTGGGCTTCGACCGTCTGGACCGGTATCTGCTGCGCAGCAGGTACACCGGCGCCCTGGTGGGCCGCTGCGCCAACCGCATCAGCCGGGGCCTCTTCCGGCTGGACGGGGTCAGCTGTGCCCTGCCCGTCAACGACAGGGGCAACCACCTCCACGGGGGCCGGAACAGCTTCAGCCGCCGGGTCTGGAGGGCGGAGGACGCCGGGCCGGATTTTCTCACCCTCTCCCTCCACAGCCCGGAGGGAGAGGAGGGATATCCCGGCACCCTGGACGCCCGTGTCACCTGTCGCCTGGAGCCGGACACCCTCACCCTGGATTACCGGGCCCGGTG
>CAYXVN010000091.1:5660-10191 GCA_964468565.1 uncultured Oscillospiraceae bacterium
GGCCCGGTGCTGGACCAGGAGATTCAGATCTTCGCGGACGCCTACACCCCGGCGGACCGGCGCTCCATTCCCACCGGGGCCATTGCCCCGGTGGAGGGCACCCCCCTGGACCTGCGGCAGCCCACGGCCATCGGGAGGCACATCGACGATCCCTTCCCCCAGCTGCTCTGGTCCCGGGGCTATGACCAGAATTTTGTGATCCGGGGCCGTCCCGGCTCCCTGCGGCCCGCCGCCCGGGCCTTCAGCCCGGTATCCGGCATCGTGATGGACTGTCTCACCACCCAGCCCGGCATGCAGTTTTATACCGCCAACTGGCTCCTGGACTGTCCCCCGGGCAAGCAGGGGGCTCCCTACGGCCGCCGCTGGGGCTTCTGTCTGGAGACCCAGTCCTTTCCCGACTCCCCCAACCACCCGGAGTTCCCCTCCTGTGTGCTCCGCCCGGGTCAGGAGTACCGGCACACCACCTGTTTCCGCTTCTCCCTGCGCTGATCCCCGCCCCGCGCCCCCAGGGCGCGGGGCTTCCCGGCTTTCGGCCCCTTTTTCCCCTCCCCTCCCATGGACGGCGGGGGCATTGTGTGCTAGAATAGCTGCAGTTCACTCCAATCCAGGAGGTTCTCCCATGCATCAGCTCCATACTCTGCCCAACGGCGCCCGGCTCCTCACCGAGGAGGTGCCCTCGGTCCGCACCGCCGCCCTGGGCTTTTTCGTGGCCGTGGGCTCCCGCCACGAGGCCCCGGAGGACAACGGCTCCGCTCACTTCATCGAACATATGCTCTTTAAAGGCACCGCCACCCGCTCCACCCGGCAGCTGGCCATGGACATGGACGCCATCGGGGGACAGTTCAACGCCTACACCACCAGGGAACACACCTGCTTCCACGCCCACTGCCTGACGGAACATCTGGACCGGGCCATGGATCTTCTGGAGGACATGCTCTTTCACTCCACCTTCACCCAGGAGAATCTGGAGATGGAGCGCAGCGTCATCCTGGAGGAGATCGGCATGTATGAGGACTCCCCGGAGGATCTGGTGGGGGAGGAACTGATCCGCCAGGTGTACCGGGGCACCCCTCTGGCCCAGCCTATCCTGGGGACGGAGGCCACCCTGTCCGCCATGGACGCCTCCTCCCTCCACGCCTGGCAGCGGGCCCACTACATCCCCGGCGCCATGGTGGTGGCCCTGGCGGGAAGCTTCACCCCCCACCATGTGGACCGGCTTCTCGCCCTCCTGGAGGCCATGCCTCCCGCCCCCCTGTTTCCCACCCTGCCCTCCCGCTACCGTCCGGCGGTGACGGTGCGCACCAAGGAGATTGAACAGAACCATCTGATGCTGGCCTTTCCTGCCCCCTCCTTCCGGGATCCCCGCCAGGCCACCTGCACCCTGCTGAACAGTCTGGTGGGCGGAACCCCCTCCTCCCGCCTCTTCCAGCAGCTGCGGGAGCAGCTGGGGCTGTGCTACACCGTCTATTCCCTGGTGGCAGACCACGAGGACACCGGCTTTTTCGCCGTGTACGCCGCCGTCAGTCCGGAGGCAGAGCGCCCCACCCTGGAGGTTGTGCGCCGGACGGTGCTGGATCTGGCGGAACACGGACCTGCCCGGAAGGAACTGGAGCGGGTCCGGGACCAGGCCAAGGCCACTCTGCTGATGGGCCTGGAGTCGGTGAGCGCCAAAATGAACCACCTGGCCAGTTCCCTCCTCTTCTACGGCACGGTGCGCACCACCGATGAGCTTATCGGCCAGTATGAAGCCGTCACCCGGGAGCAGGTGCGGGATCTGGCCCAGGAGATCTTCTCCATGGACTGCTCCTCCCTGTCCGTGGTGGGCCACGGCGCCCCGGCGGAGGAGTACCGGGCCTGGCTGGACCTGCCGGAGGCCTCCGCCCCGGATGAGGGACCCCAGGCAGCCGGCCCCGCCACCTGAGCACCCCCGGGACATGCTGTCCTGCCGGAATTTTCCCTTTTTCCCCTCTGCGCTCCCCGGGGCCGGAACCTGCCCGGCAGCGCCCCGGACTGCAGCTTCCCCTCCGGCGCCGAAGGCGCTCTGGGGCGATTTTCTGTGAAAGGTGTGCTTTCCATGGCATCATTCATGCGAACCTCCAACGCAGGGGGCCTGCTGGAACTGGACGGTGTGCAGGTCCTGCTGGACGGCGTCAGCACACCGGACAACGGCTATGTGGTCACGCCGCCGGACATGATGGGCTGGCTGGTGCACCGCTCCATCAGCGTGGCCGCCTCCAGCCACAGCCATCCGGACCACTTCGCCCCGGAGTTTCTCCGCCGTCTGAGCAACGTCATCCTCCTGGGACCGGAGGATGTGGCCCAGGCCCTGCCGGAGCGGATCGTGCTGGAGGACGAGATCCGCATCCGCCGGGTAAAGGTCCTGCCGGTGGCCAGCCCCCACCAGGGCGCTGATCCGGGGGTCCCCCATCTCAACTACATCATCCAGGGCATCGGCCTGTGCATCTGGTTCATGGGGGATGCGGACCCCTTTCAGTGGCCGGATGCCGAAATCGGACTGCCCCTGCCGGACGTGCTCATCGCCCCCTTCGCCTTCTCCGGCTCCGAGGAGGCCTGGGGTGCCGTGGCCCGGCTGGCCCCCCAGCTGCTCATTCTGACCCATCTGCCCTACCGGACCATGGACCCGGAGCACCACTGGGCCGCCGCCGAGGCCATTCTGGCCGCCCATCCGGAGCAGCGCTCCGTGATTCCCGTGCTGGGGGCCCAGGTCAACTTCCAGCGCATTCCCTCCGGGGACATCACCTGCAGCATCAGCGGACGCCCCCACGCCTGGGGAGAGTTTGGCCTCTGACAGACCGGGAGGAGATCATGTATTTCGACACCGAGGTGGACATCCCCCTGTGGATGTCCGGCATCTCCCGCAAGACCATCGGGGGCACCCAGTACATCTACTACACCTACGGCCGGGAACAGGTCCCCGGCCGCAGCTATACCGCCCCCAGAAACGCCTGCATCGGCAAGGCGGTACCGGGAAATCCCGACCGCATGCTTCCCAATGAGCGCTTCTCCGTCTACTTTCCCCAGGGCTTTCCCTCTTCCCAGGGGGATGAGGTGGAACAGACCGTCCGGGCGGCGGTGACCGCCGCCCAGGAGAAGGCCCGGCAGCGCACCTCGGACCGGCTGGTGCTCCTGCGGCTGATGGACCTGTGCAGCGATCTGTACCGCAGCATCCGGGAGTCAGAGCGGGAACTGGGCATGCTCCGGCAGCAGATCCGCAACCTGGGGGTCCCCCTTCCGGAGGATTTCCCCCTGGTGGAGGATGACCTGCCGGAGATTCCCTCCTCCTGGCTGACCTGAGCCTTCCCGGCAAAATCATCTTGCACACAGGGGAAAAATCAGGTATACTCAGGAAGACCGGACACCGGAAGGCAGGGAGGCGGCCTCACCATGAAGCGCATCGACAAGGAAAACTACTATCTGGACATTGCGGAAACCGTGCTGGAGCGCTCCACCTGCCTGCGCCGCTGCTATGGTGCCATCATCGTCAAGAACGATGAAATCGTGTCCACCGGGTACAACGGGGCACCCCGGGGACGGAGAAACTGCATGGATCTGGGGTACTGCACCCGGGAGGCCATGAACATTCCCACCGGCCAGCGCTATGAGCTGTGCCGCTCCGTCCACGCCGAGATGAACGCCATCATCTCCGCCGCCCGCCGGGACACCCTGGGGGCCACCCTCTATCTGGCGGGCCGGGACGCCAAGGACCGGACCCTTCTGCCGGACGCCACCTCCTGTTCCATGTGCCGCCGGGTCATCATCAACGCCGGCATCGACCGGGTGGTCATCCGCCGCACGGGGAAGGATTATGCCGTGGTCCACGTGGAGGACTGGATCCGGGAGGATGATTCCCTTCCCTCCCCTCTCCCGGAGTGAGTCCATCCCGGCCCCCCCCCGGATCCGGAGGTCCGGCTGCTGCCTGCCGTCCCGCTCCCGGCGGGGCGGCAGATTCCCGTTTCCCCGGAAGCACACGGCTCTGGGCCCGGCAGGCGTCTCTTCCCACAGGGCACCGGTCCTCTCCGTCTGTCCCCGGAACGGGAAGTGCGGCACATCTGCATGTCCCCGTCAGATCCGGGGCCCCTCTTCCCTGTCCGGGGTATCCTTTTTCCACTCCCTGTGAACGCCGGAGCCTGCTCCAGACGGTCCGGCAGGTTCTTCCGGGATTCACGAACCAAGACTTAAGTTAGGAAGATTTCATTGACATTTCAGGACCTGGGGCTGTGCGCCCCGATTTTGACCGCCCTGGAGGAGCAGGGCTACAGCCAGCCCACTCCCATCCAGGAAAAAGCCATCCCGCCCGCTCTGAAGGGGCGGGACATTCTGGGCTGCGCCCAGACCGGCACAGGGAAGACCTGTGCCTTTGCCACGCCCATTCTCCAGCGGCTGGACGCCGCCCCCTCCGCCGACCGCCCCATCCGGGCCCTCATCCTCACCCCCACCCGGGAACTGGCCATCCAGATCGATGACTGCTTCCGGGACTACGGCAGCCATCTCAGCCTGCGCCACACCGTCA
>CAYXVN010000092.1:0-10135 GCA_964468565.1 uncultured Oscillospiraceae bacterium
AGCTGAAGTAAGCTCTCTCCCCTTCTCTCTTTCCCCGGCTGATCTGAGGGGTCCGCAGCCCAGGCTGCGGACCCCTTTTCCCATCCCCTGAGGTCCCTGCCCTCCGGAGGGAGATCTCGCAGGGGGAGACCGGAGGCGGCCAATTCATTGCAGGCAGCCTGACGCTGCCCGGAAGGAGGATGCGATCATGGAAGCGTTTCTGGAAAATCTGAACCAGGCCCAGCAGGAGGCGGTCACCACCACAGAGGGCTTCGTGCGGGTCATCGCCGGAGCCGGATCGGGCAAGACCCGGGCCCTCTCCCACCGCTTCGCCTTCCTCGTGGAAGAACTGGGCATTCTGCCGGGAAACATTCTCTGTGTGACCTTCACCAACAAGGCCGCCAGCGAGATGCGTCAGCGCATCCATGCCCTCACAGGGGACAACGACACCGGCTACATCAATACCTTCCACGGCTTCTGCGTCTCCGTGCTGCAGGAGGACAGCCACGCCGTCTCCTATCCCAAAAGCTTTCTGGTCCTGGACAACGAGGACATCAACGCCATGCTGCAGCTCATCTACGAGGAGCGGGGACTGTCCCTGCGGGACATGACCTTCGCCAAAGCCAGGGACATGATCGAGATCCGCAAGCTCTTCAAGGAGCCGGACTACTACCGCAGCATGATTGCCATGTCCCTGGAGGAGCTGAAGGAGAAGTACGACCGGTCCGTCTCCGCCGGAGACATCATCTTCTACGGGTATCTGTACCAGGAAAAGAAGTGCTTCGGCCTTGACTACAACGATCTCATCAAGTTCACCCTCTACATCTATGAACAGAATCCCCAGATCCGGCTGAAGTGGCAGCAGCGGCTGGAGTACATCATGATCGACGAATTCCAGGACATCGACCTGCTCCAGTACCAGCTGATGAGCGTGCTGTGCGGCTACCACAAAAACCTCTTCGTGGTGGGCGACCCGGATCAGACGGTCTACACCTGGCGGGGTGCCAACGTCCGCTACCTGATGGACTTCGATCAGACCTTCTCTCCCTGCCGCACCATCCTGATGACCCGGAACTACCGCTCCACTCCCCAGATTCTGGCGGTGTGCAACTCCCTGATCTCCCACAACCGCACCCGCATCCCCAAGGATCTGATCCCCGCGCTGCCGGCGGGCGAGGAGGTGCTCTGTCACTACGCGGACACCGCCGAGGAGGAGGCAAAGTGGATCGCCCAGCGGGTGGCTCTGCTCCACGACAGAGGCATCCCCTACCGGGACATGACGGTGCTCTACCGGGCCCACTTTGTCACCCGCACCATCGAGCAGGTCTTCCTCACGGACAAGCTGCCCTACACCATCTACAGCGGCATCCAGTTCTTCTCCCGCATGGAAATCAAGGACGCCCTCAGCTATCTGCGCATTCTGGCCTACCGGGATGATCTCTCCTTCCTACGCATTGTGAACCGGCCCAAGCGCAATCTGGGAAAACGGCGCATCGCCTTCCTCCAGGATGTGGCCGCCCGGGAGAACTGCAGTCTCTACGAGGCCCTTCAGCGCAGTCTGGAGCAGAGCCTCTTCCGGGGCACCTCCGCCGCCTCCTTCCTGAACCTGATCGAGAGTTTCTCAGCCGAGTACCACAACCGGCCCGTCTCGGAAGTCCTCTCTGCCATCCTGGACCAGAGCGGATATGAGCAGATGCTGCGTACGGAGGGAAGCCAGGAGCGGCTGGACAATCTGGCCGAGCTGAAGCAGTCCGTCTACGAGTACGAGACCACCTGCGGAGAGGAGACCACCCTGGAGGACTATCTGAGTCATGTAGCCCTCTTCTCCAACAGCGATGCATCGGACGGCGGGGACCGGGTGAAACTGATGACGGTCCACGCCGCCAAGGGGCTGGAGTTTCCCTATGTCTTCCTGGCCGGTCTGAACGAGGGGATCTTTCCCTCCCGGAAAACCGCCACGGCGGAGGCCATGGAAGAGGAGCGCCGCCTGGCTTTCGTGGCCATGACCCGGGCAAAGAAGGGACTGTATCTCTCGGAAGCAGGGGGTCGCAACTTCGATCACTCCCCCCGCTACCCCTCCCGTTTCATTCTGGACATCGACCCGAACCTGCTCACCTTCACCCGGGAACCCCAGGAGGGCCTGGTGGAGGAGGCCCTGCGCTACATCCGGACCACCACCCGCAGCCTGCCGGAAACCCGCCAGGAGATGTACTTCCCGGTGGGCACCCGGGTCCGTCACAGCATGTTCGGCGAGGGAACCGTCCTGGAACTGGACACGGACCGCAGCGCTCATGTGGTGAAATTCGACTCCATGCCCACACCCCGGACCATCTCCTTCCGGGCCCGTCTGGAACGGATCTGAAGTCCCTCCGCCTCCCGGCCTTTCCTGCCGGGAGGCATCTTCTGCTGCAGGGTACCCCTCATTCTCCCGGTCTCTTCCGCCGGAGGCATGTCCACCCTGGAATGACACGATGCCCGTTCCGGTCCCTGACAGAAAGACGGCGGATGTTCCTCTTCCGGGTCGGCTCCTGCCCCGATTTCCCTCTTCCCAGAGATCGGATCCCGTGGTATACTGATGCGGCACCGGGGAGGCACCGGCCTCCCGCCGTCTGCAGTCTCAGCAGAATTCTCAGAAAGGATCGCATCAGACGTGAACTCCCATTCTCAGGCCCGGAAGGCCAGAACCCACGACGTGGACATGACGGAGGGCAGCATTTTCACCCACCTGCTCCTCTTCTCCCTGCCTCTGCTGGCAGGCAATATCTTTCAGCAGATGTACAATATGGTGGACACCTGGGTGGTGGGCAACTTCGTCAGCGAGGAGGCCTTCTCCGCCGTTGGCACCGTCACCCCCATCATCAACATGCTCATCGGCACCTTTCTGGGCCTGTCCAGCGGTGCCGGTGTGGTCATCTCCCAGTATTATGGGGCGAAAAAGGAGGACCGGGTACAGGACGCCGTCCACACCTCCATCCTCCTGACGCTGATTCTCTCCATCGCCTTCACCGCCCTCGGCATCGGCATGACTCCCACCATGCTGCACTTCATGAAAACTCCCCTCAACGTCCTGCCCGAGTCCTCCGCCTATCTCACCATCTACTTCGCCGGTATGGCGGGACTGATGTTCTACAACATGGGCGCCGGTATCCTGCGGGCGGTGGGCGACTCCAAACGGCCCTTCTTCTTTCTTCTCACCTCTGCCGTCCTCAACACCGTCCTGGACCTTGTCTTTGTCATCAACTTTCACATGGGTGTGAAAGGAGTGGCCTACGCCACCATCATTGCCCAGGGCATCTCTGCGGTTCTCACCATTCTGGTGCTCATGGGCTCCCGCTCCTGCATCCATCTGGACCTGCGGCACCTGAAGATCCACGGAAGCCTTCTGCTGCAGATCATCCGGGTGGGTATCCCCGCCGCCGTCCAGATGGCCATCACCTCCTTTTCCAATGTCTTCGTCCAGTCCTACATCAACCAGTTCGGCTCCAGCTGCATGGGCGGATGGACCGCCTACACCAAGGTCGATCAGCTGATCTTCCTTCCCATGCAGTCCCTGGCCCTGGCCTCCACCACCTTTGTGGGGCAGAACCTGGGGGCCGGCAAAAACGAGCGGGCACAGAGGGGCGTACGCACCTCCCTGTGTATGGCAATCGTGGTGACCGTCGCCATTTCTGCCGTTGTGATTGCCGTCGCCCCCACCGTGGTCGCCTTCTTCAACCGCAATCCGGAGGTCATCTCCTTCGGCACCCTCTTCCTGCGGCACCTGACGCCTTTTTATGTGCTCTGCTGCGTGAACCAGGTCTACGCCGGGGCGCTGCGGGGAGCGGGCAACAGCCGGGCTCCCATGCTCATCATGCTCTGTTCCTTCGTGCTCTTCCGCCAGGCATACCTGTATGTGGTCTCCAACTATATCAGCAATTCCATCCTGCCTCTGGCCATGGGCTACCCCGCCGGCTGGCTCATGTGCAGCGTCCTTACACTGATCTACTACCATCAGGTTCATCTGAAGCGCGCCGGCGGCAGTCTTGTCCACTGACTGCCCTCACCTGGGCCGGAAGACCTCTCTGATCTGAAAAAAACGCGGCAGACATCTTCGTCTGCCGCGTTTTTCCGGTCCGGACGGCACAGGTTCCTCAGGGGAGACTCCAGTCCACAGGCCGGCTCCCCATCTCCGTCAGGGCACGGTTTGTGCGGGAAAAGGGCCGGCTGCCCAGAAAGGCCGGGATCTCCTCACTTCCCTTCCTGGCACCCAGAGGACTGGGGTGGCTGCTGCAGATGCAGGCCCGATCTGCCCGCTCCTCCAGGTGAAGATCCGCGGCAAACCCGCGGGCGTAACCGCCCCAGAGGAGAAACACCACCGGCTGGGGCAGCCGGCAGGCGCAGACCTTCAGAATTCCCGCCACAACTTCCTGCCAGCCCCATCTGCGGTGGCTGGCCGCCTTCCCCTCCTCCACTGTGAGGATGGTGTTCAGCAGCAGCACACCCTGGCGGGCCCAGGGGGTCAGATCCCCGGAGGAGGGGGCAGAACAGCCCAGATCTGTCCGAAGTTCCAGAAAAATGTTACGCAGAGAGGGGGGAATCCTTGCGCCGGGGGACACGGAAAAGGCAAGACCGTTGGCCGTTCCCGCCGTGTGGTAGGGATCCTGACCCAGAATCACCACCCGCACCTGCTCCGGAGGCGTCAGTTCCAGGGCCCGGAAGATTTTATCCTGAGGCGGACAGATGCTCCTGCCCGCCTCCCGCTCCCCCTGAGTCCGGGCCAGAAGTTCCCGGGCCCGAACCAGAAGGGCAGGCTCCAGCCAGGGGTCCCATGCCTTGGCAATCATGCTTTCTCTCCTTTCCTCTGCCTGAATTCCGGCCTCCGGGGTGACGGGGACGGCAGAGGACACAGTTCCTCTCTCTCTCTGCCCCGGCGGAACAGCCCCCACAGATGCTATGCCGGTACTCTCTCCGGAAACATATCCGAAACAGGCGCACCTGCCCGGAAGTCCCCCAATCCTCACCGGGTTCCCAGACCAGGACCTCCCCGGGCCACACGGCCCTGCTGCATCTGCTGCATGCCCGGAGGGCTTTTTTCCCCGGTACATTGTATGCCTGCCGATTCCGGTGTATACTCTGGAAGGACCTCATCCCTGCCGAAGCGCAACGTCCGTTGCGGGACAGCCTGTCTTATCGCAGGCCGGAAGCGAACCAGCCGGATAATCAGGAGAATGTCGATGCAGTGGAAGCGGCGGTCCCAGAAGGCTGTGCGCTCTGTCCGGCAGGCACGGGACCCAGCCCGATTCCCCAGGGCACAGACCGGCCGGAGGGACCGCCACCCGAAATCGCAGGGGGTACACCGGCGGTCACCCGGCACAGGAGAAAGGGAGGATTCCTGCCATGAATCAGACGCAGACAAACCCGGCGGCTCTGCCCACCGGGGGATTCAAGTACCATCATCGCGTACAGTACTACGAAACAGACCGCATGGGCATCACCCACCACTCCAACTACGTCCGCTGGATGGAGGAGGCCCGCATTGCCTTTCTGGAGAAGCTGGGCTGGAACTACGCCCATCTGGAAGAGACCGGTATTTTCTCCCCGGTAGTATCCGTGGAGTGCCACTACCGGGCCCCCTCTGCCTTTCCCGATCTCATTGCCATCACAGTCACCGTGGAGCGTCTCACCGCCGCCAGGCTGACCCTGCAGTACACGATGGCCAATGAGGCGGGAAAGACCGTCTGCACCGCCCGCTCCGAGCACTGTTTCACCGATGCCTCCGGCCGTATCCTCCGTCTCAGCCGGGCCTGTCCCGCCTTGTACAAACTTCTCGCCGCACAGATTCCCCCGGAAGGCCAGACTCCCAAGCCCCTCTGACGGCCATCCCGTCTCTGCATGCCCTCAAAGGCGCAAAGCACCCGGTTCTCTCCCCCCGGCCCCGCTCCCGCTTCACCCTGGGAGGAACCGGGATCCCCCGCTGAACACCACAGCCCGGATGCTGCACAGCCATCTGGCAGCCCCTCCCCCGGGCCCGGCCGGATTCCGGACTCTCCAAAGCCGGAACCGGGGGCACAAGGTCTGCAGCGGGGAACCTGCACAGAGCGTTCCCGATGGTACGGTACACTCCTGATCCCACATCTCTCCACCGGAACACAGAGGAGCGAACGGTCCCCCCGGACCGCCGCTCCCCCGTGCTGGTATTCTAGGCAAAAATCGCTTCCTTGCCCTGCGTGTCCATGTGCTCCTCCTCGAAGTACACGCCAACGGGCATAGGCAGGGAATTGAGCGCCCGGAACATGCCGGACAGTTCCTCCGCATTCACCGACAGCGAACCGATGGATTTGGTGACAATATGGGTGATTTTCCCCTCCCTGCAGTCGGTCATCAGCCGCCTGAGTCCCATCCTGCTTGTCGCCTTCCCCTTGGGCGGCACCGGATCAGAATAAAAATCCACACACTTCCAACCCGGCCGTCTCTCGATCCACTCCACGTAGGTCCGCTTCTGGCTCTGCAGCGACCTGTCGTCCCCATCGTACAGATCGCCCACGCGCAGATACACCCCCACGTACTCGGGGGCACAGGTGCGCTCGCTGGTTGCCTGCTGCTTCATGTCTTCTGGCACCCCTTCCCGATTACAGATGATACGGATCTGACTCCGCAGCTGCTCAGCGCCCCACCTGGAAGGGACGGACCGTCCCCCTGCCGGACCGCCGCTGGCACGGAAATGAATCCCACACTGAGTATACACCTTTTATTGACAGATTGCAACAGTTTTCTGACAGATATTTAATAATTTTTCCAGGACTGTCACTATCCTGCCACTCCCCTCTCCCCCTGATCTCCAGTGCAGACCCGGTACACCTCTCTGGCCACCTTCTCCGCCTCTCCCCGCAGAGTTTCCTCCCTGCTCCCAGATGTGGGGGACTGAGACGCCGGGATCTCCCCCGCTCCTGCGCTCCCCGGAAAAATAATGCGCCGGATCCCTGTTCGGGATCCGGCGCTGTCGCAGTGGAGGCGAGGGGAGTTGAACCCCTGTCCGAAAACGCATTCATGGGAACTTCTCCGGGCGCAGGCGGTTATTTCGGGAGTCTTGCTCTCCCCGTTCCCCTTCCGGCAGGCAAGCCGTCACGCCTGCCGGTCAGGTAAGCTTCATGATTCATGGTATGCGCAAAGCTTAACATACTCACGTGCACCACTAAGCGACGCCCAATCCCGGCTCGTGGTCCTTCCGGGTTGGACGGCTGCCTTCAATCAGGCGGCGTATGCGTAGTCGTAGTCGTTCTTTAATTTATAAAGAAGCCCGTTTTAAGGTGGTCGTGCGCCACCGCCCGCTATTCCCACTTCAACGTCCCCGTCGAAACCGGTACGCCCCCATGAACCGCAGGGGAACAGGTCCCGCTGCGGAGGAAAACAGAACCTACACCTTCTTCGGCTCCGGGTAGTCCACGCCGAAGGTATCCACCGTGACCTTTTTCATCCGCTGAACTCTGCGGGGCCGGTCATTCCTGTCGGTGGGGACCGAGACAATGGCGTCCGCAGCCTCCATGCCCTCGATCACCCTGCCGAAGGCGGCATAGGAGCCATCCAGGTGGGGAGCCTTTTCCACCATGATGAAAAACTGGCTGCCGGCGGAATCGGGATTCATGGCCCTGGCCATGGAAAGCACACCCCGGTCGTGCTTCAGCGGGTTGTGAAACCCGTTCTGATCGAATTCTCCCGCGATGGAGTACCCGGGACCGCCCATGCCGTTGCCGTTGGGGCAGCCGCCCTGGATCATGAAGCCGGGAATGCAGCGGTGGAAGATCAGACCGTCGTAGAACCCCTTCTGAACCAGGCTGATGAAGTTGTTCACGCTGTTGGGAGCAATGTCGGGATACAGCTCGGCGCGGATGATGTCGCCGTTCTCCATCTCAAAGGTCACTATGGGATTGCTCATCAGAAACACATTCCTTTCGAAACTGACAACTGGGCGGGGTGGAGATCAGCGGTCCTTTCTGGCCCGGTCCATCTCCCGCCTGGCATCCCGTCTGGCAGCTGCCTCCCGCTTGTCGTAGAGCTTCTTGCCCTTGGCCAGCCCCAGCTCCAGCTTGACTCTGGGCCCCCGGAAGTAGATGGAAAGAGGAATCAGCGTATAGCCGTCCTGCTTGATCCTGGCGAACAGCCGCATGATTTCTCTCTTGTGCATCAGCAGCCGACGGGGACGGCGGGGTTCCCGGTTGAAGATGTTCCCCTTCTCGTAGGGGCTGATGTGAATGTTGTGGGCCGTGAGCTGTCCGTCCTTGATGATGCAGAAGGAGTCCTTCAGGTTCACGTTCCCCAGGCGGATGGACTTAACCTCCGTCCCGGCCAGCTCAATGCCGGCCTCGAACTTCTCCTCAATATAGTAGTCGTGATAGGCCTTGCGGTTGCTTGCCACCTGCCTGACGGATTCTGCCACACTCCTCTCCCCCTTTCCCGGGCAGGCTGCCCGGGAGCAATCCAGTATAGCACAGGCGGGCAGCAGATGCAAGCCCTTTTCCAAAATCTCCGGGACCCCTCCCCTGCTCCGGCCCGGGCTGGCAGGAACTCCTGCCGGAGCCCCCCTTTCCGGTACCGGGAGTCCCGCCCCGGCCTCTTCTCCCCCGGAGGCGGGAGTTTTCCGAGGCCATTCCCGGGGGACCGGGTACCCGGCCGGGGAAAGCCAATTCCACGGAAGGTCTGCCTGTAAATTTTCCTGTGGCAATTATCTGGGGTTTGTGGTATTCTAAGGTATGGGCGCTGAACAATCGGGCCGCTGTGCGGTCCCCGGAGAAAGGAGCATCTATGCCTATCTGGAGCATCGTCTGGCTGTGTCTTGCCATCGTTCTCACCATCTGCGAAGCTGCCACTGTCGGTCTTGTCTGCATCTGGTTTGCCGTCGGGGCCCTGGGTGCCCTGGTAGCAGCCAAGCTGGGCCTTGATCTGTGGGTCCAGCTCATCGTCTTCGCCGCTCTCTCCGCCCTCTCCCTCTTTCTGGTCCGGCCCCTGGCCTCCCGCTTCCTACACACAAAACGCACTCCCACCAACGCAGACCGGATCCTGGGCGCAGTGGGCCAGGTGGTTCAGGACATCGACAACGTGGCAGGCAGAGGCCAGGTCAATGTGTCCGGCCAGATCTGGACCGCCCGCAGCCAGTCCGGCACGGTCATCTCCGCCGGCAGCCCGGTGCGGATTCTGCGCATCGAGGGCGTGAAGGTCCTGGTGGAACCTCTGCCCGGTCAGTTCATCCCGTCGGACAAATCTCTGTAAGGAGGACTCTCACTATGAACTCGCTGTTTTCCGTTCTCATCTGGGTCTGCCTCATTGTCTTCCTGCTTCTTCTCCTCGGTTCCTGCATCCGCATTGTCCCCCAGGCAAAAGCCTATGTGGTTCAGCGCCTGGGTGTCTTCTACGCCGTGTGGAATGAGGGTCTGAAATTCAAGGTTCCCTTCATCGATCGAATCGTGAAGAGCGTATCTCTGAAGGAGCAGGTGGTGGATTTCGATCCCCAGCCCGTGATCACCAAGGACAATGTCACCATGCAGATTGACACCGTCATCTACTTTCAGATCACGGATCCCAAGCTCTACACCTATGGTGTGGAGAATCCCATGTCTGCCATTGAGAATCTGACTGCCACCACCCTGCGCAACATCATCGGTGACCTGGATCTGGAGCAGACCCTCACCAGCCGAGACCACATCAATACTGCCATGCGCTCCCTCCTTGATGAAGCCACCGATCCCTGGGGCATTAAAGTCAACCGGGTGGAGCTGAAAAACATCATGCCCCCCAAGGACATCCAGGACTCCATGGAGAAGCAGATGCGGGCCGAGCGGGAACGCCGGGAGGCCGTCCTCCAGGCCCAGGGCAAGAAGGAGTCCCAGATTCTGGTGGCTGAGGGCGAGAAACAGGCTGCCATTCTGCGGGCGGACGCCGCCAAGCAGGCTGCCATTCTTCAGGCGGAGGGGGCCAAGCAGGCCCGGATTCTGGCTGCCGAGGCGGAAGCGGAGGCCATTCTCAAGGTTCAGCAGGCCACCGCCGACGCCATCCGCCTCATCAACGCCGCCCAGCCCGGGGAGGCGGTCATTAAGATCCGCGCTCTGGAGGCCTTCACCGCCGCCGCAGACGGCAAGGCCACCAAGATCATCATCCCCTCAGAACTGCAGGGGCTGGCCGGTCT
>CAYXVN010000093.1:0-10040 GCA_964468565.1 uncultured Oscillospiraceae bacterium
GTACATCTGATAGATGATGGTGCAGGTGCAGACCGGAACGTTGCGGAAGTAGACCGGTCCGTCCGTCTCCAGGGCATTGATGCGGTGGTGGTCGATGATCTCCAGTACCTCCGCCTCATCCATGCCCTCTGCCGCCTGGGTCTTCTCGTTGTGGTCCACAAGGATCAGCTGCTTCCGGTGCAGATTCAGCAGATTGCGGCTGGACACCACCCCCAGGTAGCATTCGTCCTCGTCCATGACCGGAAAGTAGCGGTGCCGGACCCGGGACATGACCTTGGTCACATCTTCCACGGAACTCTCCATGGTAAAGGTGACCAGATCCTTTGAGGTCATGTAGTGGCGGATGGGGGCGGACTGGCCGATCATCTGGCCGATGGCATAGGTGCTGTACTGGGTGCGCATGATGATGCAGCCCTTCTCCTCCGCCAGCAGAAGTACGGCCCGGGAGACCCGGGAACCGGCGCAGACCACCATGCAGTCCGCTTCCATCTCCACGGCGGTGAGCTGTCCCTCAATCCGGTTGCCCACGATGACCAGATCCCCCTTGGTGATGGCCCGCTCCATCTGCTCCGAGCTGCCCGCTCCGATGACGATGCGCCCCTCCACCACTCTGCCCTCCAGATCTCCCAGGAGAACTTCTGCGTCCAGCGTCTCCCGGATTTTCTGATAGGAGGTGTGGGCGTTGGCAAGAATGTAGGGATCCAGCCGGTCCATGTTGGCGGTGGCAATGTCATTCATGGTGATGACACCCTTCAGGCAGTTGCGCTCGTTCACCACACACAGGGTATCGATCTGCTCGTCTCTCATCAGCCGCCATGCCTGCCGCAGTGTCATCTCGCCGTCCACCCCGGACCTGCGGCGGATGTCCACATCACACAGCTGGGGACTGGCGTCCGAGAGAAGCCGGGGCGCAGGGACACTGAAGTAGTTCAGCGCAAATTCGGTCTCCCGGTTCAGACTGCCCGCCCGGCAGGGAATGTAGTTCGTATCCGGATCCAGAGCCTTCTTCAGGCGGCTGTAGGAGATGGCCGCGCAGATGGAGTCCGTATCCGGGTGGCGGTGTCCGATGACCATGACATCGCGACGCCCGCTCTGCTGCTCTGTCATAAGGGTTCCTCCTTCCTGAATCCGAGGAGTCCGAAAACCCTGCGGATTAAGGTCCTTCTCATCCTGCCTTCGTCCTGCGGACGAAGGTCCTTCCTTCCGTAACTATACCACACTTTTTCCCCTGTGAAAAGGTGGAAAAATTCCTCCGCACAGGGGTCCGACACCCGGTGCGGAGGGAGATTGCTTCAGATTTTCGTTCCTTCGGGTCCCGCCGGATCCCGCACGATCTGCTCAAACAGCTGAAAATAGGGAACCAGAAAGCGGAAGCCCCGGAGAATCCGGTCTGCCAGTTCCGGGGTGAAGAGCACCCCTTCGCAGTTGTACTCACAGCTGATGTCGAAGCGTCTGCTGTTGTATACCGGGTTGAGCAGCGCCCCCACATCGCCCTTCGGGCGCCTGTAGGGCTCCGTATCCACCTGAAACTCCGGGTGCAGCGCCAGGCGGCGGAACAGGCGCTCCATCTCCTCCCGCTCCCCGTCGATGCGCTGGCGCAGGCGGGCCATGCTGCGGGGGGAGATCATCCAGCATCCCACCCCGTAGCTGTAGCGCTCCGGCGCCAGTTCGAAGTAGAAACTGGGCTGGCCCTCCTCCGAGCGGACCATGCTGAACAGGGAGAACCACAGGTGATCCCGATAGGGCGGACGGCCGTAGAGCCGCCGGGTGTCCCGGTAGATGCGGCTCACCTTGCCGGTAAGGCGCAGTTCCGGAAAGGAGCGGTCCATGGCCTCCAGAAGCTGTCCGGCAAGGGCCCGCATGGGAGCGTCCACATAGCGGTGGCACTCCTCCTTGTGCTCCTGGTACCAGCTGCGGTAGTTGTTGAAGCGGATGTTCCAGAGGAACTCCACCGACTCCCGGGAAAAGCCTTCGAACATGCCCGTCAGAGAATCTCTCCGCTGTCGTCCGCAACGGGGGGCGCCGTGGTGCCCGGATTTTCCGGCGGGGGAGCCGGTTCCGGAATCACCGGTGTGCTGGGCTCCTCCTCCACAGGAGGCTCATTTGTGCTGGGCGTGCTGGGCTCCGGTGTGGAGGGTTCCGGCGTGGAAGGCTCCGGCGTCGAGGGTTCCGGCGTTGAGGGCTCTGGAGTGGAAGGCTCCGGCGTCGAGGGCTCCGGGTTTGTGGGCTCCTGTGTATTGGGCTGCTGGGTATTCGGCCGCTGGGTACTGGGCCTCTCTGTGCTGGGCTGTTGCGTACTGGGCCTCTGTGTGCTGGGCTGCTGCGTACTGGGCCTCTGTGTGCTGGGCTGCTGGGTCTCCTCCTCGGAATTGCCATTATTGCCGCTGTTGCCGGAAGGTCTGCCGTTGACCCAGGTACTGGGGTCTCCATCTGCAGGGTTATAGTAGTAGGTATTGGGTCTCATGCTGTACTTGCTGGTGCCCATCTCCTGCTTCTCCACCAGAGTGCCGTCCTTCTCATAAATATTGCGGTATGTGGTGGCGGATATGCCGGTGTAGGCATTCTGTTCCCGGTCCAGAACCAGCTGGCCCCGCGTCACCGAGTCCCTCGCCACATAGACGGTGGTGGGTGACACCTTGTCATAGGTGGTGCTCTCCGGTTCGGCGTAGCGGCCGCTGGGATTGGTTCCGTAGATCTTGACGCTGATGTAATCGGCTCCGTTTCTGGTGGAGTAATCCGTCACGATTTTGATGGGGTCCTCCGTGTTGTTCTTAAACCGGAAGTCCAGGGTACCAAAATAGACCGTGGCGTCCATACCGGGATCCACATAGCCCGTGTCGTACTCATGGTTGTGGCGCTCCACCACTTCCAGCGTGGTATGGAGCACGGCGTAGTAAATGGTGGAGGACACCTGGCAGGTACCCCCGCCCATGCCGTCCTCGGAGCGTCCTCCCAGATACACGGGAGCGTTCTTGTATCCGTTTTCCTCAGACCGGCTTCCCGTGGTGGTGTTATAGGAAAAGATCCCGCCGGCAGGAATGACCTTGCCGTTGCAGGCCTCGGCCGAAGTCTTGACGTTGTGCTTGCGGTTGGCCGAACCGCTGACCTTGGTGGAACCCTCCCCAAGCAGATCGGCAAACAGCCTGCTGCTGAGAGTTTCCGCCGTCTCCTCCGGCTGGGTGATGGTGAGAGGCACCGTGTAGGTTGCCCCCTCTGCGGCTGCCTGGAAGGCACTTCTTGCCTGGGCGATGTCAAAATCCACCCCCGGAGTCCCCTCCACCACCTCCTGACTCTCCTCGGACACGTGGGCATCCACCGGCTTGGCGTAAATCTGCTGGTGAATGGCCTCAAAATCAGGCTCCATGGGAGGCTGTTCCTCCACATTCAGTTCCACCACCACAGGGTCCCCGCCCGTATAGCGGGCAAAGGCCGCCAGCACCGCAGACTGCACGGCAGCCCGGTCCACCCCCATCCGGGTGTAACCCTTGGTAAAGGTAAGGGTCGCAGCCTCCAGGTCCATCTGGTAGTCCGTACTGAGGTCCGCGCCGGCGGCATCCACCGCATCCAGCTGCCGCTTCAGTTCGGCAACCCCCGTCTCCGTCAGTGACACATCCCCCACGGTCAGGCTGCGCTGGTTGAGCATGTGGGAGATGTACTGGGCACCGGAGGCCAGAAAACTGCTCCGTCCGGAGGTCATCACAGCACGCACCACCCGGTCGGCATCGATCTGGAAGCAGTCACCGGTCAGATAGGTGCTTCCGTTGGCAGATTTCAGTTCTACGGCCCGATTGTCCGACATCAGGCTCTGAACCTTTGCCATGACCTCTTCCTCTGTCATATCTGACACATCATTCCCGGCAACGGTGACATTGGGCATAACCTTGCCGGATGCGCTCACCCAGGTACACAGACCCAGATAGACACCCGCCAGGACGGCAATTACCGCGAATACGATGACGGCGGCTACGGTTCCGCCGCGGATTCCACGCCGGTCTTCTCGTTGTCCATCCATTTCGCTGTCCTCCATACCGGTCTCCCGGACCGTTTCTTCTCGGGCAAACCCGCGCCTATGGGCGCAGAAGCTCAATCTGAGGGCTATTATACCACCGGGCCCCAGTGACAGCAAGTGCAGAATCCGACAAATTGCCCCTCCCCTCCTCCGGACCCGGTACCCGTCCTCCTCTTCTCCGGAGCGCTGCCCCACCCCGGCGGAAACCCGGAGGGGATTTGTGTCTTTACAGGGGAGTCTTCCGGGTATAGAATGGAGGGAGGTGGGCACTCACCCGGCTCCCCCCTTCTGCCGGAGGCAGTCCTGGAAAAATTTAAGGTTTTCTCAATTTTCTTTCTGCGGATAATCTGGTATCATAGCTGCAGCAGATTCGGATGGACGGAGGTGCGGTAACATGCAGCCAAAGAAAAACAGCGGCGGAGACATCCTCTACTGGGTCATCGCTCTGGTCCTCCTCATCACCGGAGTGGCGGCCCCCATCGGCATCCTGATGATCGTTGTGAAGCTCCTCAGCGGCAACAGCCGCCGCGCTCAGACCTCCCAGGCCCGGGAGCAGCGGGGCCCCATCGGGGCCCGCACCACGGGCTGGTCGCCGGTTCCCCCCGCAGGGCCCGCCGGCTCCCGCCCGGGACCCGCCGGTTCCCGTCCGGTTCCCCCGAACTCCCCGGAGGCAGAGTATGCCCCTCAGGCGAAAGCGTCCACCCGGGCCGGAAAGCCGTCCCGAACCGGATCGGAGGCTGCCCTGGCCGCCCAGGAGCGCACCAGCAACATCATGATTGTGGTGGGCGCCATTGTGTCCTTCATCTTCGGCGTGGGGGAGACCTCAGAACTGGCAACGCAGGTTCTGCCTGCCCTGTTCTCCACATCCGGGGGATTTGGCGGGGCACTCCGCGCCTTTCTGGAAACCGTTCCCTATCTCTGCTTCCTGGCAGCCGGACTGGGGGCACTGGTGGTGGGACTGCGCAGGCGCAAACGCAACCGCCGCATGCGCACCCTTCTGGCCATGATCGGGAAGAGGAAGGCGGTTCCCATCTCTTCCCTTGCCACCGCCACCGGCCTGCCCGCCGCCACCGTCCGGGACGACCTGGACTATATGCTCAGCTGCGGTGTTCTGCCCCAGGGCTATCTGGACTTCGGCAGCGACCGGCTGATTCTCAGCGGAGATGGTCTGCTGGAGGAAGAGGAGTCCAGATCGGCTCCCTCCGGTGCCGGCATGAGCCCGGAGAACTCCATCCTGGCGGAGATCCGGGAGGTCAACCAGATGGTGGACAACGAACGGCTGTCCGCCCAGATCGACCGCATCGGCGTCATCACCTCCCGCATTCTGGACTATCAGCGCTCCCACCCGGAGCAGTCCACCCAGCTTCACAGCTTTCTCAGCTACTACCTGCCCACCACCCTGAAGATCCTCCGGGCCTATGCCCAGCTGGAGGATCAGGAGGTCTCCGGAGAGAACATCTCCTCCGCCATGAAACGCATTGAGGGGATGATGGATAAGGTGGTGGAGGGCTTTGAAAAGCAGCTGGATCTCCTCTTCCAGGGGGATGCCATGGACATCACCGCCGATGTGGAAGTGCTCGAACGCATGCTGGCCATGGACGGACTCTCCGACCGCGACGGTCTGACCCTGAATCTCTGACATCCTGTATCATCCACGCTCCTGCCCGGCGGGCAGGAGCGTGGTGTTTTTTCCCTCAGTGCAGAAGAGCAGACAGACGCTGCATGCTCTCCCTTCTGGCATCCAGGGTGGCATGCACATACTGCTGAAGGAGGACCGAGATGCTGTCGTACCCCAGGATCCCGGAGAGCTCTTCCACCTCAAGGCCGGCCTCCCAGCCCCGCAGAGCAAAGGTATGCCGCAGCGTGCCAAAGTTCACCCCCTCCAGGCCGCACCCGGCGGCCAGTTCCTTCAGACTGGAGCGGACGGTGCGCAGTTCCATGGAGCACCTGGTTCCGGTGAGAACGAAGGCCTCCGGGTCCTGGGGACGCAGGTCCACACACAGCTGGCGGATGTCCTCCGGCAGGGGAACGGTGCGCACAGAGGGGCCTCCGCCGGGAATTCCCTCCGGCAGGACGGTGGGGCACTCCCCCACCTGGAGGGTACCCTCTGCGGGGCGGATGTCCTTCCAGCGCAGGGCACACACTTCCCCGGCCCGCAGACCGGTCTTCAGAGCCAGCAGAATCCCCAGGCGCAGAGGGTTGATGTCCTCGGTCAGGAAACGGGTGAAGCACATCTGTTCCTCCCCGTTCAGCGCCCACCTGCTCCCGCCATGCCTGTCCCGGGAAGGGATGATCTCCAGAGCGGGAAGAACAGCGGGGCAGCTGCGGGCCGCAAAGCGCAGCACACACTGCAGGATCTCAAGCACCTCCCGCACCGTCCCTTCGGGGAGATGCTTCTCCTCCAGCAGTTCCTTCGTAAACTGCTCCACCTGCCCAACGTCCAGTTCCGTCACGCTGATGTCCCCCAGCCGGGGACGGATATGGCGCCCGATCAACTCCTGGCAGCGGGCAAGATCAGCACTCCCCGCCAGGTTCCGGACCAGCGCCATCCACAGGTCGCAGAACCGGGACAGAGTGAGACCGGTCTCCTGCTTCGCAGCAGGAGCACCGCCCTTCTGCCTGCCCCGGATCCGCTCCATCTTCCGTCTGACCTCCCGGCGCTTCCTGCCGCAGCAGCGACCGTACCGGCGCCTGCCGCCGGGGTCCGGGTCCTTCTCATACCTCCCCTCCCAGCGGCCGTCCTTGCGCCGGAAGATGTGATCATCTCTGGCCATGCCTGTATTCCTCCTTAGAATAGATTACAGAGGGCGCCGAAGACTCCTGGCCTTCGGGCTGCACCCCTTTCAAACGGTTCACACCGGCTCCGGTCATCCCCGGCTGCCACATTCAGAAATTGTGAATTTTTTCTGAACAAAGCGGGGGGCAGATTGACAGGGCCACGCGGGGGACTATAATGATTAACGTCTTTACAGTTAACAGGTTTACGAATTTTTCCCTGGAAAGGAGGTACGCCATGCCCCCGGACATCAGACGTCTCGATATGCTGGACCGTCAGCTTCGCCAGGCCCATCGAAGTGCCATCAGCGCGGAACTGGCAGTCCGCGGGCTGTCTGAAATCGGGCACCCCATGCTCCTCACCATTCTGGAGACCTCAGAGGGCTCTCCCCTGCGGGGAACCTGTTCGGCCCAGCGGGATCTCGCCGAGATGCTTCACATCTCTCCTCCCGCTGTCTCCAACTCTCTGAAGTCCCTGGAGCGGGGAGGGTATATCACCCGTGAACCCGGCAAGGAAGACGCCCGCTGCATCCACGTCCGCCTCACCGACAAGGGCCGCAAGGCCGTAGAGGGGTGCCGGGAGGCATTTGATGCCGTCACAGCCCGCATGCTGGCCGGCGTCAGCGAGGAGGAACGGGTCCTGCTCATGGACCTGCATCAGCGGATGCTGAAAAATCTTCAAGGATAGGAGGAAATCTCCTTTGATACGACTCTTTCTGACCCATCTGGAGGGATACAAGCGGGAAGCACTCCTGGCCCCCTTCTTTATTGCACTGGAGGTTCTGGCCGAACTCTTTCTTCCTCTGATCATGTCGGAAATTGTGGACGTGGCCATCCCCGACGGAAACACCACCTATATCTTTAAACTGGGTGCCGTCATGGTGGCCCTCTCCCTGTTCGCCATGTTCTGCGGAGTCAGTTCTGCCAAATATGCCGCCTATGCCAGCCAGGGCTTCGGCGGCAACCTGCGCCAGTGCCTGTTTGACAAGATCCAGGAGTTCTCTTTTGCGGACATTGACCGCTTCTCTTCCGCTTCTCTCATCACCCGAATCACCAACGACGTCAACGCCATGACCATGATGCTCTCCATGGGGCTGCGGATGCTGGTCCGCTCCCCGGTGATGCTGGTGGCCTCTCTGGCGGTCTGCGTCTCTCTGAATGCCCGGCTTGCTCTGGTCCTCCTGATCATCATCCCCATCATGGTCATCCTGGTGGTCCTGCTGATGAAGTTATGCTTCCACCTGTTCGAGATTCTTCAGCAGAAGATCGACGGAGTCAACAGCACCGTACAGGAAAACCTGATCGCCATCCGGGTCGTCAAGGCCTTTGTGCGGGAGGATCACGAGCGGGAGAAGTTCGATGCCGCCAATACGGAGCTGCTGCAGGCCGGACTGAAGGTGGGCATGCGCATCATCGCCATGATGCCCATCATGACCCTGTGCCTCAACGTGGCCACAGTCTCCATTCTTTACCTGGGCTGCATCATGATCAGCCGGGGGACCTTCCTCATCGGGGACCTGCAGGCCTTCATCAACTACATTGGCCAGATCCTGATGAGCGTCATGACGGTCTCCATGTCCCTTCTCCAGTTCTCCCGCGCCCAGGCCTGCGCCCACCGCATCAACGAGGTTCTCAACACCCAGCCATCCGTACAGGACCTGCCCTCCGCCTCCGAAACCGCTCTTCCGGCTCCCCGGGGCAAGGTGGAGTTCCGGGACGTGTCCTTCCGCTACGTGGCCACCGGCACGGGGGATGATGTTCTCTCCCACATCAGCTTCACCGTCCAGCCGGGCAGTTTCGTGGCCCTTGTGGGCGGCACCGGCACCGGCAAGTCCTCCCTTGTCAACCTCATCCCCCGCTTCTACGACGTCACCGGAGGTGCCATCCTCCTGGACGACGTGGACATCCGGGATTACACCCTGGAAGATCTGCGCAGCCGCATCGGCATGGTTCTGCAGACCAACGTCCTCTTCAGCGGCACCATCCGGGACAACCTGAAGTGGGGCGATCCCGATGCCTCGGAGGAAGACGTGATCCAGGCGGCAAAGGATGCCCAGGCCTACGACTTCATCATGTCCTTCCCGGAGGGGTTTGACACCTGGCTGGACCAGGGAGGCGTCAACGTCTCCGGCGGCCAGAAGCAGCGCCTGTGCATCGCCCGGGCCATGCTCCGCAAGCCCGCCGTTCTGATCCTGGATGACTCCACCTCCGCTGTGGATTCCGCCACGGAGGCCGCCATCCGGGAGTCCTTTGCCCGCAATCTTAAGGATACCACCGTCATCATCATTGCCCAGAGAATTTCTTCTGTCCGCTATGCCGATGAGATTCTTGTGCTGGACGATGACCATATCGCCGCACAGGGCACCCACGAGGAACTGATGCGCACCAGCCCCATCTACCAGGAAATATACAGATCACAGCAAGAGGGGGTGCAGGAGTAATGCCAGGACCCGGAAGCCGTCCGCCCCGGGGGGCTGGACCCAAACCGAAAAACATGCGCAAGACGCTGATCCGCCTGTCCGGCTATCTGACCACCAACTGGCTGCCTCTCATCCTTGTGATGGTATGCCTGGTGGTCTCGGTGTTCAGCAACATCGGGGGCTCCTACATGATGCGCCCCATCATCAACAATTTCGTGAACTCGGGCTTCAGAGATGTGGCCGGTCTCACCTCCTCCATTCTCAGACTGGTGGTCGTCTATGCCATGGGCGTCATCGCCACCTACTGCCAGTCTGCCATCATGGTTCAGCTGGCCCAGCGGGGCGTCAACCGGCTGCGCCACGAGCTGTTTGACAAACTGCAGCAGCTGCCTCTGAGCTACTTTGACCACCATTCCCACGGGGAACTGATGAGCCGTTTCACCAACGATGCGGACAACGTGCAGCAGGCTCTGGAGCAGAGCCTGGTCTCCCTCCTGTCCAGCTGCCTGATGTTCGTCGGCCTGATTGCCATCATGATTTTCACCAACTGGCGTCTGTTCCTGGTAACCCTGCTGGTTCTGGCCGTTACCATGCTCCTGTTCAAGCGCCTGGGGGGGCGCAGCCGCAAGTACTACCAGGAGCAGCAGGCCGCCCTGGGCCGTGTGAACGGAGAAATTCAGGAGGTCATTGAGGGCCTGAAAGTAGTCAAGGCCTTCACCCACGAAGAGCAGTCCAAGGAAAAGTTCCGCCAGCTCAACGACGCCTACCGGGATGCGGCACAGAAGGCAAACTACTACTCCACCATGATCATGCCCGTCTCCCACAACCTGATGAAC
>CAYXVN010000094.1:0-9943 GCA_964468565.1 uncultured Oscillospiraceae bacterium
GTGGCCACAGGAGCTGTGGGGTGCCGGAGGGGTGTGGAGGCCCCGGCGGGCAGCGCTCCGCCCTCCCCGCTGCCCACAGGTTCCCGGAGGGGAATATGGCCGGGGGAGAGATCCGGAGAGATGCCGTCCCCGGAGGCGGCTGAGGCGAGAGGAGATACCGGCTGCCGGAGGGGTGCGGAAGCCCCGGCGGGCAGTGTTCCACCCTCTCCGCTGCCTGCAGGTTTCCCCAGGGGAACGGGGCCGGGGGAGAGATCCGGAGAGATGCCGTTCCCGGGGGCGGTTGTGGCCTCGGTAGGTGCCGGCTGCCGGAGGGGAGGAGTACCTTCATCCGGGATGGCACCGCTCACCGGGACGGCCCTGTGGGAAGAGGGCACCGGCTGCCCCGGGGACGCAGTGCCCCCCTGGGGAATGGGCTCCCTCTCCGCCCCGGCGGGTGCAGCAGCGGGGGAGGGTGTGCCGGAGGCGGAATGCTGTCCGGACTGTGCCCCGTGGCCCCGGCGGGGATCCGGAGAGGCAGGCGGCAGCAGGCTGGGCTGAGCCCCGGGGGGCACCCGAAGGCGCAGGCTGCCCCGTCCCGGGGAGAGCTGCTGGCCGGTGGCCTGGAAGAAGGGGCCGGATTTCAGGGAGACCCGGGTGGCGGGCTGCTCCCTGCCCGCCAGGGCAAAGGCCTGGATGCCGGTGGCCTCCACCCTGGCCTGCCGCTCCCGGGGGGACAGGGCCTCCAGCTCCCGGGCCCAGGCCGCCATGCGCCGGCCGTAGGGGGTGTCCGGGGAGACATCGAAGGAGATGCCCTCCTCCGTGGGGGTGAGGCCGGAGATGCCGGCCTGGCGCTGGGCCTTGGGAGTCAGTTCCGCCCAGGTGTCCTCCCCCTCCTGCTCCACCTGCCAGTGGGGCAGGGGGTCAGATGGAGATTCGCAAGAGGGTTCCGGAGCCGTAGAATCCGGAGCTGCCCGGCCTTCCCCGGCCCCCTCTCCTGAGGCGGAGGGCCGCAGGCCGGAGAGCAGGACTCCGGGGGCCTCCCGGAGGGAGGCCCCTGCCCAGGTGCCCAGCTGCTGGCCGCCCCGCTGGAGATCCCGGCCCAGGGACCAGCCCAGCTCGGAGGTGAGGCCGCCGGCGGCCCCCAGAGTGAGCCCCGCCACGGCGGCGGAGGCGGTTTTCACCCCCTGGCCGGCCAGATGCAGCACCTGGCCGGAGCGGAAGGGCGGCTCCGGGGAAGTCTTTGCCCCAGGCTGAGGTTCCGGCGGGGGAGCCTCGGGGGCTTCCCCCTGGGGAGGGCAGGTCTCCCCGGGAGCCGGGGGTTCCGGCACTGCCGCTTCCGGGACAGGCCCTTCCGGGGCTGCCTGCTCCAGGACCGGCCCCTCCGGGGCGGGAGAAACCGGGTCCTGACCTGCCCGGATGGGCTCTGAGGGGGAACGGGTGTCCCCTGCCGGAGCGGGGGCAGAGGAAGAGGAAGCTGAAGGTGACGGAGAGGGGGAGGAGAGGTGCGCTGCAGCGCCGGGTTCCCCGGCCCGGGAGGGGGTGAGGGGGACGGACACCGCTTCGGCCCCTTGGGGCCTGAGAAATTCCCGGGAGAGATCCCCTGCGGCGGTGAGAACCGGCTCTCCGGTCTCCTCCCCCCTCCAGGGGGCAAAGTCCCCTGGGCTGCCCTGCCAGAGGGGGGATTTCTCCGGCTGCTCCGGAGGGGAGGCGGCACTCCGGGGAGGGGGAGGGGAAGAGGCGCCCCGTCCACCGGCGGGGGCTGAGGCAGGGCCCATGTCCCTGCCCCGGAAGGCCCCCAGGGCGCCGGCCCCCAGCACCCCGGCGGCACCTCCGGCGGCGGCGCCGGCAAAGCGGGTGGTGGCCTGTCTGGCCCGGCCGGCAATCTGGTCGGCAAAACCCCCGGCGCTGCCCAGGAAGAGGGAGCGCACCATACTGGTGAAGGGGATGACGGCGTAGAAGAGGATGATGCTGTCAAAGGGGTGGGCGCTGGGGGGAAAGAGCAGCACCACGGTGAAGATCAGGGCGTGGACCGGCTGGATCACCACCGCCGCCAGCAGTTCCCGGGCCCAGGTCATGGCGATGGACCGGGACCGGCCGTCAAAGGCGGCGGTGACGATGCACAGGGGGGCCAGGATGATGAGGAAGGCGGCGGTGACGGAGCGCAGCAGGTAGAAGAAGTTGAAGTACACGTCCACCCCGAAGAAGAGCATCTGGATCAGGATGCCGGCGAAGGTGCCGGAGCCGGCGGCGGTCCGGGTGCGCAGGCTCTCCAGGCTCTGGTCCTCCGGCAGCACGGCGTGGAAGATGCCCGTCAGGTCCTGGGACATGGACAGCACCAGCTGCAGCAGCAGGGGCAGCAGGGCCAGCATGAGCCCCACCCCGATGAGATCCCGGATCTTCTCCCAGGCCCGCAGCCGGCCCAGGGGGTTCATGGTGGACAGGGCCCGGCCCGCCACCCCGGTGGCCAGGGCGATGAAGAGGGCCATCAGGGAGAGGACTTCGGCGAAGAGGAAGAAGGTCCAGATCACGCTCTCCCAGGTGCGGGGGAAGATGCCGTGGATGTAGGAGCCGGTGCCCCGCAGGCCCAGGGAGAAGATCAGGTCATCCGTCTTCCACAGCCCCAGGGCGGAGCGCAGGCCCCCCAGCAGGTCCCCGAAGAACTTCACCAGGATTTTCTCCAGCTGGGAGGGGGTGGAGCCGTGGACGTTCTGGGTGGTGACCCGGCTGTCCCCCTCCAGCAGGGCGTTGTTCACCGCCTCGGTGACCAGCATGTCCCAGTTCACGTAGCGGGTGTCCTGGTCCGCCGTGAGCCGGCGCAGGGGCAGGTTCCAGTCCGGGGAGGCATCCACATAGCCCTTGGGGATGCGGATGAGCACGAAGTACTCCTGGTTGGGGGTGGAGCCCAGGTCGGTGAGGCGGCGGCAGTCCTGGGGGGAGCAGGAGGCGTCATAGAGGGTCACATCCTCCGGCACGTCCCGGGAGAAGAGGGCGTTCCCGATCTGTCCCCCGTTCTGGGCGGTCTCCAGCAGCCGGGCCAGCTGGGTCTGGAAGGTGGCCAGATCTGCGTAGGTCCGGTGGGGGAAGGCGATCTCCAGGGCCAGGTTCAGGTCGTAGAGCAGGGCGTCCCGGACGGCCTCCGCCCGGATCTGGTCCGCGTCCTCCCCCGGGGTGTCCCCCGGAGCCATGTGGCCGGGGAAGGTGAGGGGCATGCGGGTGGCCTCCCGGGAGGCGGTGGAGGTGAGAGGCGCCCCCTCCGGCTGAAAGCCCCGGATCACCTCCCCCATGGACCCCACCCGCTCCTGGCCGGCGTGGAGCCGGTCCAGAATGTCCCGCTCCACCCGCCGCACCTCCCGGGGGCTGTCTGCGGCGCCGTAGTCGTCCCGGATCACGGAGGCCTCAATGGACCAGCTGGCGGCGTCTATGGTGGTCTGGATGTGGAAGACGGTGCTCCCCGCCCAGGCGCTGCCCCCGAAGAGCACCAGGGTGAGAAGGGTGCCCAGAAGGGTCATCAGGGCCCGGAGGGGGCCGGGGATGGGATGGTTCACCGGAAATCACCTCCCCCTCATCCGCCGGAGCCGCCCCGGGCGGCGGCGGTGGCCTTTTCAATCTGTTCCTTCTCCCAGGGGAAGGGGCTGGCGTAGCCGGTGGTGCTCTCCCGGCCCATCTTCAGCAGGAAGTGGCCCCGGCGGGGGGAGGCCAGGAAGTCCCGCTCCCCGTCAGAGAGGCGGAACACCTGCTGGACGGCGTCCAGGTCGGTGGCGTTCTGCCGCAGGAAGAGATTCACGTGGGTGTTGGTGAGCACCGCCTGGCCCTGGGGGTTGTCCGCAAACTCCTTGAAGTTCTGGGAGGCCACCAGCAGGGAGCCGTTGCGCTTGCGGATGCGCCGGGCCACCGTCTCCAGGAAGCGGGCGGTGTAGGTGCTGGCGGGCAGGGAGCGGCACACCATCATCCAGGCCTCGTCGCAGACGATGCGCTTGGGCACGGACAGGTCCTGATTGGCGAACTTCTCCATGCACCAGGACAGGGCGATGTACATGCCCAGAGGCCGCAGGATGTCGCTGTTGAGTTCGCTGACGTCAAAGGTCACCACGGGGGAGTCCCCCAGGCCGGCCAGCTCCGGGGGAGTCTGGCCGTCAAAGAGGCCGAAGGGCTCCCCCCGGAGGAACATGCGCAGGGCCTGGGCCACCGGCACCAGGCAGGCGCAGTCCGGATTGCGGCAGTACTGCACCAGCCGCTGATGGAAGTCGGACAGGGTGGGCATGGTCCGGCGGCGGCCGGCGTGGACCAGCTGGCCCCGGGCATTCATCACCGCCTGGGGCAGCACCAGGCTCTCCGGGTCCTCGGTGATGTGGAAGTCCTCATAGGTCTGGGAGAGCACCAGGGAGACCAGGGACTTCTGCTGCTGCTCCAGCCCCGGCACCATGATGGAGATCAGGTTCAGCAGGTCGTGGATCTTGTCCTTCAGGGGCACCACCCGCCGCCCCGTGGGCCGGCCCTCCCGGTCCGTCTCCTCCTCCTCCCGCACCTCAAAGGGGTTGGGCACCGCCCCTCTGGGGCTGAGCTTCACGTTGACGCCCCCCAGGGCCTCCGTCAGGGTGCGGTACTCCCCCTCCGGATCCACAATGGCGGTGCGGATGCCCTTCAGGGCGGAGCGCATGGTCAGCAGGGACACCAGGAAGGACTTGCCGGAGCCGGTCATGCCGAAGACGGTGGCGTTGCCCGAGTCCAGCAGCCGCCGGTCAAAGAAGTCGATGTAAATGGGGGTCCGGGTCTGGGTGTTGACCCCCAGAAAGACCCCGGAGGGGTGGGAGAGCTCCGAGTTGTAGAAGGGGAAGCAGGCGGTGAGGCCCTCGGAGGAGAAGTTGCGGTAGTTCTGGGGCAGCCAGGAGCGGCCGAAGGGCAGGGCGCTCTTGTAGGCCTGGTCCTGGCGGAGGAAGGCGGGCATCAGCTTCACCTTCCGGCCCCGCAGGCCGTTCTCCAGCAGCCGGGACTCCCGGTTCAGCTGCTCCAGGGAGGAGGCGTAGAGGCTGCACACCATCTGGATGGCGAAGAGGCTGATGTAGTTCTGCTCCGCCTTGCTGCGCTCCTCGTAGAGGTCCTGGATGCGGCTTTGCAGCAGGGTGACGTGGCGGTTGCTGCCCTTCTCCAGCTCCGTGGCCAGCTGGGCCTCAAACTGGGTGATCTTGGCGGTGAGCTCCTCCAGGGCCACCCGCTCGTCCATGGGGCTGACGTGGATGGCCAGGTCCAGGTCCCCCTCGTAGTCGTACAGCCGGTCCGCCCATCCCACCCCGATCTGCCGCGGATACCCCGCCACCAGAAAGGAGCGGACGAAGTGGTGGTCCACCTGGATGTGGTCCGGGCTGGAGCGGTCAAAGAAGGCGGGGGCGATCAGGTCCCGCAGGCCGGGTATCCCGTTGTCCAGCAGCCGGGAGGGTACCTCCCCCCGTCCGGCGGCCGCCTTGTCCTTTTTGCGGATTCTCATGTTCTCATCTCCTTCTTCCGGGGCAGTGCCTGCCCCTTCCCGGTGCAGCGGGCCGGGGGAGGGACGCTTCCTCCCTCTCCGGAACTCCTCTCCCTCCAGCTCCCCCGGAGAGACTCCGGGTCCGGACCGGCAGGGGAGGGGCCGACCGGGGGCTCCGGGTTCCGGGGTCCCAGCCCCGCCGCCCCGGAGCAGGGGGTGCCGGGCTCTCCGCCTCCCTCCTCCCGGTTTGGCCGAAGGGCGGCGGCGGACCCCGCCGGCAGCAGCACCAGGGTCCAGCCGGGATTTCCGCCAAGTCCCTTCACCGGCACCACCTCCAGCAGCAGCTGCCTGGGCCCCCTGGCCCGGCAGATCCCAGGGGAGGGGCCGGGGTTCCTGCCCCGGGGCTGATTCTTCCGGGACTCCTTCTCCGGGGGACAGGATTCCTTCCGGGGCCCTTTCGTTTTCCGGACCTTCCCGGTGTGTTCCCTGCCGGGGCCCTTTTCCGCAGTCTGAGGGGGCCGGTTCTCCGGGGAGAGGGCCCCCTGGGAGATGGAAGTGCCGGGGGTGATTCTCATGCCGGCACCTCCTCTCCCTCTCCCCGGGGGGCGCAGCTTTGGCGCAGCTCCCGGATCCGGGCCAGGATTTCCGGCACTGCGGGCTCCGGGGCCAGGGCGGGGGAGCGCAGCCGCTGCTCCGTCTCCCCCAGGATCTGCTCCAGCAGCCCGGCGGGGGACAGGTTCCGGAAGCGGTCCTCCTCCCCCTCCACGAAGGTGGCAAAGCAGTCCCCCTTGGCGATCTCCCGGGCGTAGCTGTAGTCCTCCCGCCGGTAGCAGGCGTAGATCAGCTCGATGATCTCCCGGGTGTCCAGCCGGGTGGCGGTGACCCCCACCGTCTCCAGGCTGGCGGACAGCAGGGCGCAGCGCTGGCGCAGTTCCCGGACGGCGTACTCCTCCTTCTCGCTGTCCGTAAGGCCGCTCTGATCCGGGGGGCAGTCGCAGGTGACGATGAGATAGCGCCGCTTCTGCTGGCTGTTGCCCAGGTGCTCGCTGAGGTGGGACATGTCCTGGAGGTACTGGCGGGCGTAGGCCGCCATGGAGGGAAAGTCCGCCACCGTCTCCTCCATCTCCCGCTCCAGAGCCTGGAGGCGCCGGGTGTTGTCAATGACCCGGGTCTGGAGGAAGAAAGTGACGGGGAAGGAGATGGAGTTGAGAAAGCGCTGGAAGGCCATCTCAATGGCATCTTTTTCGCCGGCCGTCTTCAGATGGTAGCTGGTGGAGGTGCAGGACAGCACTGCCCGGTAGCGGTGCCGGCCCAGGAGAATCATGTCCTCCCGGATGTCCTCGAAGGGGAGAAACTCCTGGGCGGTGCGGATGGTGGTGTCCTCGCTGGGATCCTGGCTGTGGGGATCCGTGCGGCGGATGAACCAGGCCAGCAGCACGCCGGAGGAGCCCAGAAGTGTGATCATGATGAGGGCGATAAGCAGTGGGGGCTGCATGGGCAGACTCCTTTCAGAAGAGACTGGGCTGGCCCCGGAAGTCCTTTCCGCAGGTGAGGGTGTTGACCAGCCGGGGATGGCGGCGGCGGAAGCGGCGGCGCCAGTAGAGATAGGCGGCGAAGGACAGATCCCCCCTGCGGCAGAAGGCGAACAGCCACCCCAGGAGGATCCCGGGGGGTGCCGCCAGCAGCAGGGCGACCAGAGGGGGCAGGGCGGAGGCCAGGGGCAGAAAGAGGCCCACGTCCAGCAAAAGGCCCAGCAGGATCCATCCCCCCTGGTAGAGGGTCAGGATCCCCCCGATGATCTTCTCCTTCTCGCTGGTGTCCGCGGAGACCCGGTAGAGACGGGCCATGGCAGTTCCTCCTTTCCCGGCGGGAGGCCGGAAGATGGTGAATTCCCTCTCCCCAGGGAGAGGGAGCAGGACAGGTCAGAGGGGCGGGGAGCGGCTCCGGTTCCCCTGGGGCAGTTCCCACCGGGAGAAGCGCTGCTCCTGGGTGCGGAACAGCTCCCACCCCTGCTGCAGCACCTCCTCCAGGGCGGGGGGCAGCCCCGGCACCGGCCGGGGATTCCGGGAGAGCAGCAGCCCCAGGGCCAGCAGGATCAGGATGAGGGCGGGAATCAGGGCCCCCCGGAGCAGGCGCAGGGCCAGGGCCAGCAGGGGCGCCGCCAGAAAGGCGCACAGCACCAGCGCCAGGGTGCCGGAGAAGGAGGGCAGGGCCGCCTTCATGAGGCGATCCAGGCGGAGATGGCCTGGACGATCTGCTCCCCGCAGGTGATGGCCCCGTAGCAGATGCCGGAGAAGATGGCCCCCAGCAGGGCGGAGGGCAGGCTGCGGTGGTTTCCCACCATCCCCATCACCGTCAGCACGCAGCACACCACAAACATGCCCAGGCAGATGTAGCGGCCCACCACCTGGATGAGCCAGACCACGTCCTCCCCCTTCTCGGACAGCCGCTCCCCCAGGTCGTCCACGGTCACCGGGGGCAGCTCCAGCACCTGGTCCGGCCGCAGGCCGGAGGGAAGGGTGTAGCCGTCCTGGAGGGGCTGTTCCGCCGCCGGGCCCCCGGAGAATGCCTCAGATGCCATGGCGGGCTGGAGCACCAGGGCCAGAACCAGGGCCGCCAGCATGACTTTCATGATTGGTTGGGCCTCCTTTCGTCAGGTGCCCGGCCACAGCCGGGCCACAATGCCCTCGTAGTCCCGGAAGGGCCGGTCCGGGTTGAGCACCGGGGGCATCGCCTCCTCCAGGGCCCGGCGGTAGCCGGGGACGTCCTCCGGCAGGCAGAGCACCCGGTCTCCCTCCAGCTCCAGCCGCCGCCCCACTTCCGTGGGACCGGGGGAGGAGTTTCCCGTGCAGCGGTTGAGGATGCAGGTGGCGCTGCCCCAGAGCTCCCCCAGATCCCCCAGCAGGAAATCTGCCACGGCCAGGGCGTGGGGATCCTGGGTCAGGGTGAGCAGCGCCGTCACCAGCTGAGATCCCAGCTCCGCCAGGGCCAGGCGCAGCTCCCGCTGCTCCGGCTGCAGGTCCACCAGGATCACCTCATAGTCCCCCCGGGACAGCATCCGGGAGAGCATGGCGGCAAAGGCCCCCGGGTCCCAGGGCCGGGGCTGACCGGTGAGGGTGCTGCCCACGTCCTCCCGGGAGGTCACCAGGAAGGCCAGGGACTCCGGCAGGACACTCCACACCTGCTCCATCTCCTCCGTGGGGGCCTGCTCCCGGGCGGGGTGGAACACCGCATCCTCCGGCTCCATGGGATCCGGTCGGAGGAGGGCAAAGAGATCCTCTTCCTCCATCTCCCGGAGCGGGGGTTCCCCCTGAGGCCGGACTGCCCCGGGGGCATCTCCCCCCTGAAAGGCCTCCACCGCCTCCCGGATTCCCCGGCCCCCGGCCCCCAGCTCAAAGTAGGCCGGCAGCAGGGGATAGCCGCAGCAGGTCTCCACCAGAAGGGTTCTGTACCCCCGGCTGGCCAGCAGGGCCGCCAGATTCAGCGCAACCGAGGTGTTGCCGCAGCCGTGGCCGCAGCCCGTCATCATGAAGATGCGGCCCCGGGGCGGACAGTCCGGCGGCTCCTCCCCCGGATTGGGGGACCGGGGCCGGGGAGAATCCTCCCGGAGTGTAGAACAGGTGAGGGGAGAGGCAGCTGCCAGCCGGGCGGACAGGTCCCGGGCAGCGCTGTCCTCCTCCTCTTCCGGGGGCGCAGTGGGCTCTGACCGGGGCGGGGTGCTCCGGGAGGGAGTGTCACCGGTCTCCTTCTCCCCGGCGGAGCAGTCCTCCGGGGCCGGGGAGGGGGGCATGGGCTTCTCCTCCCGGCCGGTGTCTTCTGCGCCTGCCCCCCGATCCTTCTCTCTTCCGGGCTTCTCTTTCCTGCCGGCCCCGGAGCCCTCTGGGGGAGCTGCCTCAGCCTTGCCCGAGGCGGTCTCCTCTCCGGGCACCGGAGCCGGGGCGGCCTTCTTTCTCCGCTTTCTCCGGGGTTTGGGGCTCTGGGAGGGGGCCGGCTCCGGGCTCTCCCCCTCCTGCGGGGGTCTGCCCCGGGTCCAGGGGGCGGGTTCCGGGGCGGAGTTGGAGAACTGTGACTGGGGAGAGGGATCCGCGTCCGCAGGGTGGGGCTCAGCAGCGTCCTGAAACCCTGCCATCCGGGTCTGGCCCCAGTCATCCTGGCCCGGGAGCGGGGCAGAGGCTGCCACCCATGCTGCAGGTTCACCCTGGGGGTATTCAGCCCCATGTTGGGCAAGGTCCCCGTCCTGCCGGGTATCCCACTCCCGAGGGGGCGTCCCCCGGGTCCAGGTATTCGCAGCATCTGCGGAAGGGGCTGCGGCGGTGGACTGGCCGGACTGGGAATTCCAGGAGGAGGTGGTGGTGCAGGAATCCGGCTGATCCGGAGTGGGCGACGCCGGAGGCTGGACCAGGGTCCATGCCTTCTGTTCCTGGGCGGCGGCAGAGGCTGCCCCCTGGGCTGCAGGTTCACCCTGGGGGTATTCAGCCCCATGTTGGGCAAGGTCCCCGTCCT